>JBBRIO010000510.1:0-4126 GCA_038220855.1 Bryobacterales bacterium
CGGGAGGGAAGGCGGTGACGATGCTGATTTATGAAAACGGCTATCACGACTTTGTGATGGGCCCCCAGGGGCATGCCGGAAGGGCGGAGCCCTTGCTGGATGCGACGCTGGCGGCGCTGGAGCGAACGGTCGCGTTTGTAAAGAATCCGGCGGCGAAATAGACTTTTTCGGTTTTGGGTTCGTCAGACCAGAGACAGTGATTTGGACATTACTTCTCCTTCTGGTTTCGATCTCTTCTGCCTATGCTACGGCTGAGCCACTTTGTCCTGGTGGCGCGGCCGTAGCTCATTTTCGATTGCAGGTGCAGCGTCCGGGTGAGAGCCGCTGGCTTGCGTTGGAGACGCTGAACGGGCTAAAGAAAGACGACACCGTAAGCTACGTGCCGAGCGATCCGCTGCCGGGAGAAGATCAGAGCAAGGCTGAGGTGGTGCTGCTGGTAGCTCCGCAAGAGGGGCAGGCGTTGCTTGTGCTGGAGCGGAAGCCGGCGTTAGGGCGCCAGCAATGGAAGATTCCGATGGACGTTGCTGTGGTGGCGTTTGCGTACGGGCCGAACGGCTGGCGCGGGGATCGATTAGCGACTCTGCTACGCCGGGATCCGGAGATGTTGACGCAACTGGCGGCGTACGGCGCGCGGACGGCTCAGGTGGAGGAGTTGGTGGACGCCATGGCGCGGAAGGACCCGCAGAACATGGAGGCGGCGCTGCGCGGCTTGGCGGCCGGTGGCGCGGGCGGGTCGCGGTTGGACCGAAACGCTACGGTCGACCAGCAGACTTTAACGATGCTGCGGACGCTGAACCCGGCGCTGGCCACCTATGACCCCTTGGCGACTGAGACGAAGGTGCGCTGGCAGCAGACGGCGGGGTTAGCGGCGGCGGTGGCGGGGTTGTTCTTGGGGAACACGGTGGCGGTGGTGGGGACGAGTGCGACGTTGTTTTTGAACCTGCGGACGGTGGCGTTTCCGCGGACGGAGTTCCGGTCGGCCATGCGGCGGGAAGGGGCGTTGTGCGGTAAGCCGGGGGCTGGGAGTGGGGTCCGTTTCGCCTATCTATGGGCTCGCCGACTGCCGAGCGGGACGGTGCCGTCGTTGGCGTTGGCCGAGACGGGGCATTGGGCGGAAGGGATGCCGGGGGCGGTGGCTTTTACGGGGGAAACGGAGCTGGGGCAGGTGCAGAAGTGGCGGTGGGTCGATGCTGACGGTTCGACGGTGCCGGTGAACGGGGCGGTTCGAGAAGGGGCGCTGCACGTAACGAAGCCGCCTTCGCCGGGGACGTATACGTTAGCGGGCGACTGGGATTGGCAGCCGATGCAAGCAGCTGGATCGGTGACCGTGTATGCCTGGCCGCAGTGGGCGGCAATGGGGCTGGAGGCGGCTTCGGCGGACGCGTTACAGGCAGGGAAGGGACGGGTTCGGCTGCGGATGACGGGGGCGGACTTTCAGTTCGTGACGCGAGTGGATATGGAATCAATGACGGATCGGTTGGCGGAGACGGTCGCGGCGCGGTTAGTCCCGGGCAAGGGGCCGGTGCGAGAGTTCGATATGGAAATCGACACCGATCGCTTGCGGGAGGGTGCGCATCGGATTTTGCTGACGCGGTCGGACGGGGCCAAACATAGCTTCGCGGTGATGGTGCATGGGGAGCTGCCCGAGATTAAAGGCCTTCCGTTAGTAATCCGGCAGAATGGGAAGCCACAGCGGCTTCAGCTGAGCGGGGAGCGGCTGGGGCAGATTGAGCGGCTAACCATTGCGGGAGGTTCGGTTGAATGGACGCGGGCGCAGCGGGAACTGTTGGTGCAACTGACCCCGGAGGTCGCGATGGGCGCGGAGAGAGAGTTGATCGCCTGGGTGGGAGGGCGCAATCTACCACTGCGCTTGCCGAAGGCGGTTCGGGTGTTGCCGGCGGCCGTCAGCGTCGTTTCGGTGCAGCGAGCGGCGCCGGAGCCAGGGTCCGTGGAGTTGCTGGATTCCGAGGTGGAGGAAGGGGCGCTGGTTAGCGTTGCGGTGCGGCTGAGCGGGCCATTGCCGGCGGACCAAGTACCGACCGTGCGCTGCGGGACGATGGAGCGAGCCGAGCGAACGGGGTCAGCGGAGTGGTTTCTGGTGGTGAAGCCCGAGGCGAAGCCCCAGTCGAAGCCAGGATGCGTGGTCGCCGTGGAGATGGAGCCGGGTGGGGCCGAGGTGGCGCTGGGGAAGGTGATCCGGAGGCCGGAATTGGTTGGATTTGTGTTGACGGCGGAGCCGGCGGGTCCGGGCCGATTCTGGGGTGAACTGACGGGGAAGTATCTGGATCGAATCGAGCGCGTGGGTTGGAACGGGGAAGAGGGTGTAACGGTAGCCGAGTTGCCGACCGGCGGCGGGCAGAAGCTGCGGATCGCGGTTCCGTGGCCTGCGCCGACCCCGCACGCCCCACTTTACGTTTGGCTGCGAGGCGAATTGATTGGGCGGCGGACGAAAGCTACGTTCTAGGCGTGTTTAGCTTCGAAGGCTAAGGCCAGAAAGGCTTTGGGTTGGAATTCGATGCGGAGCGGCAAGGGGTTGTCGGAGCCCTTCTCGAACCAAATTCGGAACTTGCTGCCGCGGGAGCCACGGAGCTCTTGCAGCTTCCCGTGGACCGCGATGATGCGTTCCGGGAAGCGAGTGAGACCGCGTTCGGCCAAGCGCTTGGCCACTTTTTCATCGGACCGTTTCTCCGCTGTGAGTTTGTGCTCGCCGCCGCCGTAGACAAATGTACATTCTGTTTTTTCGGCGGGGTCACGGATGGTCTGCATCATCGCCGATAGGAACGAACGGGTAGCGCTACGGGCATGCAGAACCACCTCTTTCCCCTTGGGGGCCGCTTGGCGGATCATCTGTTCGGCAAATGGGTAGAGCTCTTCGAACCGGGTCCAATTCCAAGAGGCCGGTGTTTCGAAACGGACGGACCGCGAGCGAGCGGCACCCGAATGGATTTCCCCTTCGATCCCCTGGTATTGGAGCTTGTCGCCGCCTTTCTCGAGCGCATTCTTGGCTTGGGCGAAACTCTCCTCTTCCGAGGCGGTCATGAATCCGGTATAGATACTCTCGGCGGGTCCAACGCCGTCGGTGGTCACGGTTTCCTGGATAAACCCGAGGCGGTTGAGCCCCCGCGCGCGGTCCGGGTCAGAGCCGGCTGCGAACTGCAGCGATTCGATGGATTGCCCGGCATCGTTCTGCAAACGGGCGGCGGCGAAGCCTCCACCCACCCCTTCCCGGGTGTAAATCGGCAGGGAGAAAAGCAGGATGACCGCATCGGCCCGGTAGTCGCGGCGCAGAAGTGGTTTCATGGCGAAAACGGCGGGCAAGGGGGAGGTTAAGGCAGCAAGAGTCTGCAGAAACACCCGACGGTTAAAGGAGGGACGATTAAAAAGCATATGCGTCGGTCAATAGCCAAATCGGCAACTTAGTACTAAAACTTGAGGGTATTTGTGTGGGACAGCAAGTAGGGAGGACTACTGCTTAACGGAGACGCGCCAGGAGAGGAGGCGGTTTCTCGAATTCAGATTAGACTCTTTATTGTCAGGGGCTTAGCGAAGATAAGTCAACTCAGTGGGCGCTTAATGCGCGTTCTTTTACAGAGTCGGCGTCGGCGTCGGTGATTTGATTCAGGGCGCGGAATGCCGCGGCGCGGTTATGGTACGCGTTGGCATAGTTGGGGTTAAGGCGAATGGCGGAGGTGAAATCGGGGAGGGCTTGCTTGTGTTGGCCTAGACGCATACGAGCATAGCCGCGACCGTTTAAAGCGAGAGGGAAGTTGGGACGGAGTTCGATCGCGCGGTCGAATTCGACGATCGCCGCCGCGAATTTACTGGCTTGCACGAGCGCTCGGGCGCGGTTGTGGGCTTCGTCGGCGGTGGCGGCGAGAGTTGAAGCGGTGGGAGCGGGGCGAGCGGCTTTTGCCGCGGGTGGCGCGACAGCGACCACTGGGGTCGGCTTGGGTTCCGATGGCTTCGCCGGGGGCGCTTCGGGAGCGGGGGGCGGAGTGGGCGCAGCGGGCAGAGGAGTGGCTACTGCCTGGACGGGGAGGAGCTTCTCGCGGGTGCGCTCCAGGATGGCGCGGATTTCGGTGTTTTCGGGGTCGAGGGAAAGGGCTTGGCGGAGGTCGGATTGTGC
>JBBRIO010000511.1:0-4122 GCA_038220855.1 Bryobacterales bacterium
ACGATACAACATCCGCACCATGGTCGAGCGAGTGTTCTCCCGGTTGAAAGATGAATTCGGTGCCAACAGCATTCGCGTCCGGGGAGCCAAGAAGGTGACGGCGCACCTGATGTTTAGCGTGTTGGCCCTCACCGTCGATCAACTCCTCCGCTTGAAAACGTAGTCAACTTACCCTTTAAACAGAGATATTTAGGGAGGCAATAGATCCGTATTCTCTAAAAACGACCTACGGCAGCGTTTCTGTATACTTGGCCACGCAAAGAACTTGTCGTCGCTCGCTACCACGCCTGTCAAGAGTTTTGCACGGAGTTTTGCAAGAGCCTCACAGCGTGTCAACATTTATATTTCCCTTATTTTCAATTACTTGGAGAAAACCAGGGTCTAGTTGCCCCCTCACCCTAGCAGACAATTAGAGCAGGGAGATCCCCACGGCTTCCCCTGGAAGTAGATAACGGACGAAGCCAATTTCGTTTTCCGGAAGTCGTTGATAAAAAGGAACCATCCAGCCGAAAACGACGAAAAACAATCAAATTTTACGGTCGAAGCCAATTTGATACTAAAGTCGCCTTATAAAAAAGGCCCGGATCCCCAAAACGGGAACCCGGGCCTTCCAACCGAACGACTAAACTACAGTCCCTTGTGAGCGAGGAACAAGCAAAGGTCCACCACGCGGTTCGAGTAGCCCCATTCGTTGTCGTACCAAGCCACAACCTTCACCAGGTTGCCGCCAATCACTTTCGTCAACTGCGCGTCGATGATCGAGCTGTTCGGGTTACTCAACATGTCGGTCGAAACCACCGGGTCGGTCGTGTAAGCCAGAATGCCCTTCATCGGGCCTTCCGCGGCAGCCCTTAATGCTTGGTTGACCTCTTCGGTCGTCGTCGTTCTGTTGGTGATGCAAACGAGATCCGTCACGGAGACGTTCGGGGTCGGCACGCGCATCGCGTAACCATCCAGCTTACCCTTCAGCTCCGGCAGAACCAAGCCGATCGCCTTGGCGGCGCCGGTCGAGGTCGGGATCATGTTAATCGCCGCGGCGCGCGCCCGGCGCAGGTCGGAATGCGGCGCGTCCAGCAGGCTCTGGTCGTTCGTGTAGCTGTGGATCGTGGTCATCGACCCTTTTTCCACACCAAACGTATCGTGCAACACTTTCACAAACGGCGCCAGGCAGTTCGTCGTGCAGGACGCGTTCGAGATGATGTTGTGCTTGGCAGCATCATACATATCGTTGTTCACACCGAGGACGATGGTCAGGTCTTCATTGCTGGCCGGGGCCGAAATGATTACCTTCTTCACGGAACCGCGGCGGTGCTTGGCAGCGGCTGCACCGTCAGTGAAGCGGCCAGTAGACTCAATTACGATCTCGGCGCCGACGCCGGTCCAGTCAATCTCGGCAGGGTCGCGCACGGCGAAAACCTTGATCTTGCGGTCGCCGTAGTGGATCGTGTCGCCTTCCGCCCGAACGTCCATCGGCAGTTGGCCGAGCGTCGAGTCGTACTTCAACAAGTGGGCGAGCGTCTTCGTGTCGGTCAGGTCGTTGGTCGCGACGAATTCAATCTCGGGATTGTGGAGGGCGGCGCGCAACACGTTCCGGCCGATCCGGCCGAAGCCGTTGATGCCTACTTTAATTGCCATGTTCTTAGGGTTCTCCTGAAGGGTGTTCGTTCCCCTTCATTCTAACCTAGGGGCTCGCCAGACCGCTTACTTTGGCGGCTTCGGCCGCGGCGTCGCCTCGCCGTCTTTCGTCAAACCCATCACCCACTTGGCCGCCTCCAGCCACATCTGCTGCACCGTCCGGTTCTCCCAAGCCTCCGTCGTATGCCCCAGCGTCGACACAAACACCCGCCCCGCCCCATAATTCCGCACCCACGAAACTGCAAAATCCCCGTCCGTCCGATGCACTCCACTCTTCTGCAAATCCAAGCCCGCCGTGTCCAACCGCATCAGCACCCGCACCCGGTCCCGCGAGTAGTTCCGCAACTGATAAATCTCGTCAAAGAGAAAAAAATCCTCCGGAAAGTGGGACGTCACCGGATGTTCCGGATCCTCCGTGATCAGCTTGGCTTGAAACCGGTCCCACGGATGCAAGTCAAAGTAGCCACCCACCATCTCCCCATACTCCGGCCATCCATAGAGCGTGTCCACCCCGCTGTGCGCCGCCATAAACCCCTTGCCGTCCTTGCGGATGAAGTCGAGCAGCGCCGTCTTTTGCTCATCGTCCAAGTCCAACTCGCCAGATGTGAAGAAGAACACCGCATCGAAGTAGTCCAGGTTCTTCGCATTCGCACCCAGCTTTTTCTTCGTAATCAGTTCCGTGTCCGTCCGCAGAAAAGTGTCCCAAAGCCCCGTCTCTTTCCCCAGCTTCCAGATCGTCGCGATCCCCTCCGACGTCGAGTCGTGCTGAAACCCCTTCGACTGCCCGATCGCCAGGATTCGCTTCCGCTGAGGCGCTTCCGGGGTCTGCGCACTCAGAAAAAACGCGCTTACAATGAAGATCAAGATCACTCGCATAGCGCCCCCAGTTTACTAAAATGAAGCTCCCTTTTCTCGCCCTCGCCTGCTCCCTTCTGCTCGCCGCGCAATCGAAGCCCGTCAGCATTCGGCCCGCCGATCTGCAGCCCCGGAATGTCGCCGTCGAAGAGGTCACCTTCAAAGGCCGCACCGCCACCCGCCTCACCGACAAAGCCACCGGCGATCTCCCCGACGGACAGCGCATCGCCCTCCTGAAGGACATCGAGTTCCAGGACGGCATCATCGAGTTCGATCTCGCCGGCGACCGCGTCCCGGGCGCCTCCGAAGCCTCCCGCGGCTTCACCGGCTTCGCCTTCCGCGTCAGCCCGGACGGCAAGAGCTACAACGCCTTCTACCTCCGTACCTACAACGGTCGCTCGAAAGATCAAGTGCAGCGCAACCACTCGGCCCAGTACATCTCCATCCCTGAATTCGGCTGGCGCAAGCTCCGCGAAGCGTTCCCGAAAATGTACGAAGCCTATGTCGACCTCGCCCCCGGCGTATGGACCAAAGTGAAAATCGAACTCCGCGGCAACACCGCCAAACTTTACGTCCACGGCGCCGAACAACCCACCCTCGTCATCAATGACCTCAAAGGCGGCAACCCCACGGGCGGCCTCGCTCTCTGGATTGACCCCTCCAGCCTCTCCCACTTCGCCAACGTCCGTATCTCCAAGTAACATGCGCCTCCCCGCCCTTCTTCTTCTCGCCGCCAGCGCCTGGGCCCAGTCCTCCGCCGACCTCGAAGCCGTCGTCACCACTGACCTCGGCGCATTCCGCTTCGCCTTCGCCCCGGACAAAGCGCCCAAACACGTCGACCAGTTCCTCCTCCGCGCCCGCCAAGGCTACTACAACGGCAGCGCCTTCTTCCGCGTCGTCGCTAACGGCATCATCCAGGGCGGAGACCCCCTCCTGAAGAATCCCAAAACTGCCCGCGGCCTGTGGGGCACCGGCGGTCTCAACCTCCTCGCCGACGAGTTCAGCGACCTCAAACACGAACGCGGCACCGTCTCCACCGTTCGCATCCCCGGCAAAGCCGGCAGCGACGGCACCCAATTCTTCGTCTGTGTCGGGCCGCAGGTCGCCCTCGACGGCCAGTATTCCGCCTTCGGCCGCGTTACCGAAGGTATGGACGTCGTCGAAAAAATCTCGCAGACCCCCGCGGGCGAAAACGGCTTCACCACCACGCCCATTCGCATCCTCTCCGTCGTCATAGAGCCAAAGAAGGTCGAGCCCTTCCTCACCGCCACCCCCGCCGAACTCGCCCGCACCGTCGCCCTCAAAACCACCGTCGGAACCCTAAAGATCGCCCTCGAACCCACCTGGGCCCCCGAGCACGTCCGCAATTTTCTCAAGCTCACCGCCACCGGTTGGTTCAACGCCACCCCCTTTCATCGCATCGCCCCCGGCTTCGTCGTCCAAGGCGGCATCCCCGCCCCCGGCCGGGCTCACAACGCTGACCGCTGGGTCCGCAATCTCAATGGCGAGTTCAGCGCCGAACGCAAACACACCCGCGGCATCGTCTCCATGGCCCGCGGCGACGACCCCAACTCCGCCGCCACCTCCTTCTTCCTAATGCTCGGCGACGCCCCTCACCTTGATGGCCAATAT
>JBBRIO010000512.1:0-4115 GCA_038220855.1 Bryobacterales bacterium
CACACCGCCGAACTCATCGCCTCCAGCTTCGACCAATCCGCCCTTCCGCCCCACGTCGACGGCGTCGTCGCCTTCCCTCACGGCGAAGGCTGCGGCCATTCGATCGGCCCCGATACCGACCAACTCCGCCGCACCCTCGCCGGCGTCCTCGCCCATCCCAACGTCGGCGCCGCCATCATCCTCGGCCTCGGCTGCGAGGTCAATCAAATCGACCATTACCTCGGCTCGAACGCCCCCCGCACCGACCGCCTCATGGGCATGACCCTCCAAAACTCCGGCGGCACCAAAGGCGCCATCGAAGCCGCCCGCAAGTTCATCCTGGAGCAGATGGAAGGCCTCTCCGCCGAACATCGCACCGAACTCCCCGCCAGCCTCATCACCCTCGGCCTCAACTGCGGCGGCTCGGATTCCTTCTCCGGCATCACCGCCAACCCCGCCCTCGGCCACTGCTCGGACTTACTCGCCGAACTCGGCGCCGCCAGCATCCTCGCCGAAACCACCGAAATCATCGGCGCTGAACACTTACTCGTCAAACGCGCCCGCAACCGCGCCACTGGCGAAAAGCTCCTCCGCATGATCGCCGAGTACAAGGTTTACCTGAACCAGTTCAAGAACTCGAACTTCAACGACAACCCCTCTCCCGGCAACAAAGAAGGCGGCCTCACCAATATTCTGGAAAAAAGCCTCGGCGCCGTCGCCAAAGGCGGAACCTCCACCCTCACCCAAGTCTACGAGTACGCCGAGCGCATCACCGAACCCGGCTTCGGCTTCATGAATACTCCCGGCTACGACCCCGTCTCCCTCACCGGCCTCGCCGCCGGCGGCTGCAACGTCATCTGCTTCACCACCGGCCGCGGCAGCGCCATCGGCTTCCCCTCCATCCCGGTCGTCAAAGTCGCGACGAATTCGAATACTTTCCGCCGCATGCGCGACAACATGGATATTAATGCCGGGCGCATCTCCGACGGGGAAGCCTCTGTCCAACAAATCGGCCAGGAGATATTCGACATGATCCTCCGCGTCGCCAGCGGCGAACAAACCTGCGCCGAACGCCTCGGTCACCAGGAATTCGTCCCGTGGCGCATCGGACCTGTCATGTAGAAGGTAAATGGATAAATCGAACTCTAAAGTCGCTGCATCTAGCCGATATAGTCCGGAGGAGTTGTGGCTAGTTTTGTCAGGTCCCCCCCCAGTCGATTACGAACGAATCTGTAACGTCTCACTTGCTCTCATGTGTACGGCCTCCCCGGAAGGGTATTTCCTCTGGGTCAATCCAGCTTTCGAGCAAACCCTCGGCTATACGACGGCTGAACTCACCCCCCTTCCCTTCCTGGAACTCGTTCATCTGGAAGATCGCGCCGCCTCCTTTCGGGCCGGCGCCCTTCTCGCTTCCGGCGTTCCCGTCACCAATTTCGACAATCGATACCGCTGCGCCGACGGCACTTATAAATGGCTAAGTTGGTCCGCAACCCAGGACGCCCAGGGCATCGTCTACGCCTCCGCCCGGGACATCACCGCCCAAAAAGCGATGCAGGCGGACCTATCGCGTCTCGCCCCCATCGCCGCAAGCACCACGAACGCCGTCGTCGTCACTGACCTCGCCGGCCGTATCGAATGGGTTAACGAAGGCTTCACCCGGACCACCGGCTACGCGCTCTCCGAATCGATCGGCCGTAAACCCGGCCACTTCCTCCAGGGGCCCGATACAGACCCCGCCGTCGTAGCCTACATGCGGTCTCGGCTCGCTGACGACCTCGGGTTCAGCGTCGAGATCCTCAACTACTCGAAAACCGGTCGCAGCTACTGGAATAGCATCGACGTCCAACCTCTCCTCGATTCCGAAGGCCGCATCACCGGCTTCATGGCCATCCAACTCGACGTCACCGCCCGGAAGTTGGATGAACTCCGCCTGCGGCAAGGGGCCCGCCTCCTCATGCGGATGTCGGAACTATCGAAGATCGGTGCCTGGGAGGTGGACCTCGTGCGCATGGTTCCCGTTTGGAGCGAACAGGTAAGGCGAATCCACGAAGTCGACCCTGCCTTCGAGCCGAGCTTGGCCGACGCCATCAGTTTTTACCATCCGTCGGTCCGCGCCGAAGTCGAATCCCTCGTTGCCCGCTCCATCCAGACCGGCGAAGGCTGGGACCGCGAATGGCCCTGCATCACTGCCAAAGGCAATGCGATATGGGTCCGCGCCGTCGCGGAGCCCCAGTTCGAAAATGGCCGCTGCATCGCCCTCACTGGCACCTTTCAAGACATCACACTCGACCGCCAGCGACTCGAACTGCGTCGCGAATCGGAATTGCGCCAACGAGAACTGCTCACCGCCATCCCGGACGCGCTGCTTCGCATCGGCCCCGCCGGGCTCCTGCTCGATCTCCACACCCCGCCCGGATTCCCGCCCCTCACTGACCCGTCGGACGCCTCGCTTCTCCCCCCGGTCGCCCACGCCATCAGCGAAATGCTCGGCCAACCGGCCTCCCCCGGCACCATCACCGGCCAGTGTGAACTCGTCCACCCCTCCGGCGCTCTGACTCTCGAACTCCGCCTCGCCCCCGCCCAATCGGACGATTCCCGCCTCGTCCTCGCCCACGACATCACGGAACGCAAAGCCGCTGAAAATCGCCTCGCCGCCGCCGTCGCCTGGCAGAGCGCTTTCTCCGATTTCGCCGGCTTCGCCGTCATCGCCACCTCCCCCACCGGGCTCATCCTCTCCTTCAACCGCTCCGCCGAAACCATGCTCGGCTACGCCGCCTCGGAAGTCATTGATCGCTTCACGCCTGCCGCTTGGCACGATCCCGCCGAAGTCGCGGCCCGAGCCCCCGAAATCAGCTCCCAGCTCGGAACCCTAATCGAGCCCGGATTTGAGGTCCTCGTCGCTCGCGCCCGGCTCAATTTACCCAGCACCGACGAGTGGACATTTATTCGCAAGGATGACTCCCGCTTCCCCGTCCTCCTCTCCCTCACCGCCCTCCGCAACCCAGCCGGCGAACTCGTCGGGTTCCTCGGGGTGGCCGCCGATATCAGCATTCAAAAGGAAGCAGCCCGCCAACTCGTCCTCGCCCGCCAAGCCGCCGAGGACGCCTCCCAGGCGAAGTCCGATTTCCTAGCCAATATGAGCCACGAAATCCGGACCCCCATGAACGGGATCATCGGCTTCGCCAACGTCCTCGCCGATACGCCCCTCTCCCCGGACCAGCGCGAATACGTCAACACCCTCAGCTACTCCGCCGAAGCACTCCTCGACATCGTCAACGACATCCTGGACTTTTCGAAGATCGAAGCCGGGCGCATGAACCTGGAATCGATCCTCTGCGACGTCCGCCAAACGGCCGTCGAAGTCTGTGAACTCCTCAGCCCCCGCTTCCGCTCCTCCGCCGTCGAACTCGTTCTCGATTGGAATCCCAACCTGCCCCGCTTCGCCCTCGGCGACCCCGGACGCATCCGCCAGGTGCTCCTGAATCTAGTCGGAAACTCGATCAAATTCACCGAAACTGGCTCCATCGTCATCCACGCCGAAGCCGCCGGGGAAAGCGCCCTCCGCATCGCCATCGTCGATACCGGCATTGGGATCGAAGCGTCCAAGCAAGGCCAGCTCTTCTCAGATTTCGCGCAGGTCGATTCCTCCGCCGCGCGCCGCTTCGGCGGCACCGGGCTCGGCCTCGCCATCTCTCGCCGCCTCATCGAAGCCATGGGTGGAAAGCTCGAATTCGTGAGCACCTTCGGTGTCGGCTCCGAATTCTCCTTCCAGCTTCCCACCCCGCCTGCCCTCCCGGCCGCCGATCCGCCGCCCGCCCCCATCCCCGCGCCGCCCCGCGTCCTCATCGTCGATGATCTACCCGCCGCCCGCCGGGTCGTCTCCGATTGGTGCCAAGCCTGGGGCTGGCCCCATCAAGAAGCCGCCTCGGCCGGCGAGGCCGTCGAGGCCATCAAACAAGCCACCAAACCTTTCACGCTCGCCTTCGTCGACGCTTCCCTTCCCGATGCGACCCCCGAAGAAGTCGCCACTCGCCTCGGACCCCTGCCGCTCGTCATCCTGGCCCCTGGCCCCGGCGCACAAACAAACGCCGAAAAATGGCTCAGCCTCGGCTACGCCGCCGTCCTGCCCAAACCCC
>JBBRIO010000513.1:0-4094 GCA_038220855.1 Bryobacterales bacterium
CAGGGCGGGCAACTCGTTCGTCGAGACGATTAGAACTTCGTCGGCTGTCTTGGCGATCGAAACCGTCCAGTCTCCATAGATCGACCCAACATCAACAATGACGTGCTCATAAAGTCGGCGAGCGAACTCGAGCACGGGCAGAGCAGATTGGAGTCCGTGAATGCTATCCACTGGATTCTCCGGAGGAAGGAGCACATCCACGCCCTGGCTCTGGGTGACCAAGCCCTTCCACAGATCGGCGTCCAGGCTTGAGGCATGCTGCAGAGCGTCCATGAAGCTGTAGGTAGACTTCAGCTTTAAAAGGAAGGAGATTGTACCCGTGAGGGGGTCGAGATCGGCTAAGAGCACCCGGCCACCACTGATTTTTTTGTGGTGCACTGCGAGATTCGCGGCTAAGGTAGTGGCTCCGCATGCACCCTTGGCCGGAATGATCGCCGTTACTCGGCCCCGTTCGCTCCCGAGAGAAGGGTTCGATCGGCTCAGCTTTTCCAGCACCTGGCGCAGCTGCTCCTGACTGAAGGGCCGCGTGAGAAACTCTTGCGCACCCTGCCTTAAGCATTGGAGGATCAGATTCGGATCCGCTTCCTCGACCAGCGCCACGATTTGCAGATCGGCTTTCAGGCCGACCAGAGCTGTTATCGTCGACATCGCCGCCTGCCGATCACTCGAGACATCAAGGAAACAGAGGTTGGCCGAACTGTTCATCGGAAGATCCAAAATGTTTTTGGGCGTGGGGTAGCCGCCTAGCTCAACGAGGGACGCATCCGCCATTTCGTTGGAGATCAGAGGCAGTAGCTCGGCTACGTACTTCCGGCTGGGGCTGATTACGATTACTTGCCAGTTGTCCTTGGGCAAACGCGATTCACCTATAGCAATTGATCGGCGGAATGCGGCAAAAGCATGAGACCAAAATGAGGCGATCAACCATCCTATTTGCCCTAATACCCTCGTCGTCGTGGTCGATATGCCCCAACAAGAGGAGTAATCCCCGCCAGTGGGGTAAGAACATGGAACAAAATCTAATCAAGAAGACCGTCCTGCTTTGCGAGACGCAACCGGTGACCGCCGAAGGTGTTCGCGCCCTGTTGGCTAGCTGCGCCGATCTGGAATACATCGGCCGAACCGAGACGCTTGCCGGGGTCAGCGAAATCGTCCGGCAGCAACGCCCAAACGTTGTGCTCATCGATAAGTCCCTGGGAATTCAATCAGTTCTCGAGTGGCTTGCCAACTCGAAAGCGTCGCTGCCGCTTCATACGGAGGTGATCGTGTGGGGTGTTTCCATCACCGAGGCCGAGTCGCTGCGCTTCTTGCAGTCAGGAGCGCGCGGTATTTTGCGCAAGACTTCCGATGCAGAAACCGTGATTGCTTGCCTTCGTGCCGTATCCAATGGAAACAGTTGGATGGCGGACTCCATTTTCCGCGACTCGGGCCGCCAAGAGCGGTACGCCCGCAGCGAACTGACCCCGCGAGAGCAGCAGGTGATGGAGCTGGTTGAGCAAGGCATGAAAAACAAGGAGATCGCTCGGGAGCTTGGGATCCGCCCGGGAACGGTCAAAATCCATTTGAAACACATCTTTGAAAAGACCGGCGTCCGTGGTCGCTACGGCTTGGCCCTTTCGGTAATGCGCCAGCGGGGGGGGACAGAACTCGCCAAAGCTTCGTAGCCGTGTTTACAGGGGACCGCATCCACCGCATGATATTCTGCTAAGGGTGCGGTCTTCCTTTCATTTAGCTCCCATAGCGGTCCTCCTTTCGCTCGTTTCTGCCACCGCGCAGTCTCCTCCACCTCTGGTTCAAATTCTCGAAGCGGAAATGCAGCGGAACTTCGCCGCGCTGAAAGCGAAGGGAGAACCTGCCCCCTATTTTCTCGCTTACGCGGTAACGCAACAAGAGGCCCATCTGCTCGCCGCGACTAGCGGAATGCTGGCTTCTAGGGACTATTCGAAGTCGAGGTCTTTGGACGTGACCGTGCGGGTGGGTACGCCGCAACTGGACAATTATCACCGCGTCGGCCGGGAGTTCGCCACCTTCACGAACGGGTCGATTCTATCGCTGGACGACAACCCGAATGCCTTAAAGCGCCGCCTCTGGATGGATACCGACGGGGTTTATCGCGCGGCGTCCCAGCGTCTACTGAACATTAAGACGAACAAAGAGGTCAAAGTAGAAGCCAAGGATCTGTCAGACGATTTTTCCCCCGCTGAGCCTGTAATAGCCTTCAAGCCCACCCAGGAGCTCCGCTTTGAGAGCGAGAAATGGGCGGCGCGGGCTCGGCAGTGGTCCAAACGTTTCGCCGAGTACTCTGACATTTTGAGCTCCAGCGTGACCGTTGTCGCGCAGCGCGAAGTCAAGACTTTCGTCAATACCGAAGGCACGCGGTTGCAACATGGCCGGACGTTTGCGCGCATTCTGATCACCGCCCGGTCGAAGGCCTCCGATGGCATGGACTTAGCAACGTCAGAGACAATCGAGGCCGACGACCCGGCGAGACTTCCTTCGGATAAGGTAGTCGAAGCTGCGGTCGACCGGGTGGCCAAGGACCTGCGCGGTCTCCTGCGCGCGGGCGAGGTAGATCCCTTTGTCGGCCCGGCAATTCTCTCGGGCCGCGCGGCCGGAGTGTTCTTCCATGAAATCTTCGGCCACCGCATTGAAGGCCACCGCCAGAAGGACGAAAGCGAAGGACAGACGTTTACCAAAAGCGTGAATGGCCCCGTACTGCCCCCGTTTCTGTCGGTAATTTTCGATCCGACCGCGAAACGGATGGCGGAGACAGATCTGTATGGTTGGTTTGATTTTGATGACGAAGGGGTAGCCGCACGGAAGGTCCCGGTGGTGGAGAACGGAATCCTGAAGACCTTTCTGATGAGCCGATCGCCGATCGCCGGGTTTAGCCGCTCGAACGGCCATGGCCGGCGGCAAGCGGGCGCGGAGATTGTGTCTCGGCAGAGCAATTTGATCGTGACATCAAAGAATAGTGTTTCGGACGCGAAGTTGCGGGAGATGCTGGTCGAAGAGATCAAGAAGCAAAACAAGCCGTATGGTTTGTTTTTTGAAAGCGTGACCGGGGGGTATACGACGACCGGTCGAGCGGGCTTGCAAGCGTTCACGGTGATCCCGCTGGTGGTGTATCGGGTGTTTCCGGACGGTCGTCCCGACGAACTCGTGCGCGGGGCCGACATCGTTGGGACGCCGCTGGCGAGCTTCGGCAAAATTATAGCGACCGGCAATCAGGCACAGGTGTTTAACGGTTATTGCGGGGCCGAGAGTGGGAGCGTGCCGGTTTCGGCGATTTCGCCGGCGCTTTTGGTCTCCGAGATTGAAGTACAGAAGAAGAACCGTTCGCAAGAGAGGCCGCCTCTGCTGGGGCGTCCGAGCCCTTCGAATGGCGGTGGACTATGATGAATAGGCGAACTTTCATGCTTCTGATCGGAGCGACGTCGGTCGTATCGGGCCAGGCGAAGCTCGACGATCCCATCCTCGAGGCGATGCGCGATGAGCTCGATCGGTCCTTGCGATTGCGGATCGCGGGTGAGACGCCGTACTACATCGAGTATGCGGTCGAACAGGGGAGTAATCTGAACTGCTCGGCGACGCTGGGTGGCCTGTTGCTTTCGCGGACCTCAACCTATCGACTGCCGCGGGTGCAGGTGCGGGTAGGAAACTACGATTTCGACAACACGAATTGTGTGTATACCGGCATGGTGCGGGGTGCCCGCTTCGACAACGAGAATTGGCCGCTGGAAGCCGATAACAACCAGATTCGGCAGGACCTTTGGCTGGCGACAGACCGGAGCTACAAAGCTGCGGTGGAGACCCTCTCGCTGAAGCGCGCCGCGATGAAGAACATCAATCAGGCCGAAAAGCTGAATGATTTCGCGAAGCAGGCTCCGGCTCTGAAGATCCTGCCGATTCCGAAGATCAAGTTCGATGAGAAGCGCAGTAACGATCGAGTGCGGAGTCTTTCTGCGCTGCTCAACGCCTATCCGAAGATTTTGGACTCTCGGGTTGAGTACGAAGAGGGCCAGGCGACGGCGTACTTTGGGAACACGGAAGGAACGTTTTCCCGCACGCCAGAGAACCTGGTGAATTTGCGA
>JBBRIO010000514.1:0-4071 GCA_038220855.1 Bryobacterales bacterium
ATTCCAGCCGGCCCTGAAGGCGACCGATCCGGCGTTGGAAGATCCGGGAATGACGCGCGCCGCGCTGGCGATGGTCGAGAACATCGACGGCAACGTGGGGCGATTGCTGGCCAAGTTGAAGGCACTGCGCTTGGAAGAAGACACGGTGGTGCTGTTCTTCTGTGACAACGGACCCAACAGTTGGCGGTGGAAGGGGGGCCTGCACGGGCGGACGGGGGCAGTGGAGGAGGGGGGCGTCCGTTCTCCGCTGCTGGTCCGGTGGCCGGGGCGGATTGGGGCGGGGCGGGTGATCCCGCAGATCGCCGGAGCCATCGACCTGCTGCCGACGCTGGGAGCGTTGGCGGGGGTGCCGGTGGGGTCGACGAAACCGCTGGATGGACGGAGCTTGGCCCCGCTTTTGCTGGGGCAAAAGGTGGAGTGGCCGGATCGGATGATCTTCTCGTTGCAGGCCAAACGGATCAGCGTGCGGACGCAGACGCATCGGCTGGACCCGACGGGGAAGTTGTTCGATATGCGAAGCGATCCAGGGCAGACGAAGGACATCGCGGCGTTGGAGCCAGCGCTGGCGGAGCGCTTGCGGTTGGCCGTGGCGGCGTGGGGCAGGGAAGTGCTGCCGCTGGTGGGTCCGGACGATCGACCGTATCCGGTGGGTTACTCGAAGATGACTTATTTGCCGGCGCGGGATGGGATTGGCACCGGCGAAGTGAAGCGGAGCAACACGGCTCCGAATAGTTCGTACTTTACGAACTGGACGAAGACGACCGACCGGATCCAATGGGATATTGAAGTGGCGCAGGCTGGCGAGTACGAAGCCGTGATGCACTATACGGCACCGGCCGCGGGGTCGATCGTAGAGCTTTCCCGCGGGGCCGGGCGGCTGGAGTTTTCGATTGCGGAGGCGCATAATCCACCGTTATTCGGGATGAAAGAAGACCGTCACGAACGAGGGACCGAGTCGTACGCGAAGGACTTTAAGCCCTTGCGGTTGGGCACGATCCAACTCGCGGCGGGGCGAGGCGCGCTGGTGCTGCGGGCGATCAAGGTGGCCGGGACCGAGGTGGCGGATGTGCGTTATTTGTTGTTGACGCGGCGGTCCGGCTAAGCCGCGGCCATCATCCGACGGAGGAAACGGGCACCGCGCGGAATGGCTTCGAGCTCATCCTCGGTGCCTTCGTAGACCAAGCTGCAGTGGCCGTTATAGTGAATGCCGCGGAGGATATCGAAGACCCGTTTATAGTCGATGAACTTCTCGCGGCCTTGCTCGTCGACCTGATAGAGCTTGACGCGGACGAAGGGGGCGAGGGGCGCGACCTGTTCGAGAGAACGGTAGTAGTTGTCGTAGGTGTGCCCTTCCTGCTTCGGGCCGCGGGGGCCGTCGCGGCCGGTGAAATGGCCGGTGTCGAGCACGAGCGCGAAGTTGGGATGGCTGACCGCTTTGTGAAAACGGAGCATGTCGTCGCCGGTGGAAGTGAGGCCGCTATGGTTCTGCAGGGCGACGACCATGCCGAGGTCGGCCCCGATTTCGGCACAGCGACGGAGCGCGTCGACGCCGCGTTTGAATGCCTCTTCGGCATTGCCACCAGCCGGGGTGGAACCGACGAAGACGCGGACCAGCGGTGCGCCCAGAAACAGTCCTGTCTCCATGCCGACGCGGCATTTTTCGATCTCGGCGTTAACGCGTTCCGGGAATTGGCCGAACTCGGTCGAAACAGGGAAACTCGGCACCGATAGGCCGTTGTCGAGACAGAGACGGCGAAGCTGTTTGAGGTAGATCCGGTCGAAGCTTTTCAGATGCTGCATGTGCAGATCGACCCCGTCGAGACCGAGGCTTCGCGCCGTGCGAATGAACCCCGGAAGGTCCATCTTGCCGGCCTTGAACTGGTTCTGGTAGCTGAGGGATAGACAACTGAGTCGCATCATAATGGCCACACTCTTTCGATGGTTTTCGAGAGCATCCAATGCTTGTCGTCGTCGTTCAGGAACTTCATTTCGTCGCGGACGACGGACAGGGTTTGGGCGTAGGTTGCGTGGGGCAGACTGACTGGCCAATCGGTGGCCCACATCAGGCGCTGGGGTCCGAACGCCTGGTGCAGGCGCTTGACGTGCTCCTGCGCGTCCACCCAAGGGTAGGCTTGTTTGGAGATTTGCCAGGTATGGGAGACCTTGACGAACAGGTGCGGATGCCGCTTGAGCGCGATCAGTTTTTCGAGCTCGGCAGGCTGATTGACCGGACAATCAGCCATATGATCGATCACGATCTGGAGGTCTGGGAACTGGTCGGCAAGGGCTCCGATTTCGGGCATGCGCGAGACCGGCGCAAGAATGGTCATGGGCACCTTTAGCTCTTCGCATCGCTTCCAAAGCGGCTTCATGAGAGGCCCTTTGATCCACTCGCCGGTGCTGTTGGCGGCCGGGCTGAGGCGGACGCCGCGAACGCCGGCCTGGGTGAGTTCCGCCAGATGTTCGGGTGCGTTGGGATTCTCGGGGTCGACTCGGCAAACGCCCTGAAAGTACTGTGGATATTGGCGCAGGACCGAAAGCAGGTACGAGTTATCGAACATGTAATGGCGAACCTGGATGATGACCGTTTTGGCGACGCCATTGGCCTTCATCAGTTCGATGAGCATCTCGGGCGACTTGTCGTCGGTAGGATGACTGGCGTTTCCCTTCCAATATGGGAAGCGGGAATCCTTTTTGTAGACGTGGACGTGGGGATCGAGAATTCGATAAGTAGGTGCGGCCATGGCGGCAGTTGCGGCTCCGGCGAAGAGGTCTCTTCGTGTCATCTGTCGTTAGGCATCATATACCCTATTGCGCGATGGCGAACAGGTGCTGTCCGCCGCGGACATAGAGGACGCCATCGGAGATCGCGGGCGAGGCCATCACCGGTTCGCCCAGATCGTTTTCGGCCAGCAATTTGTACTCTTTTCCCTGCTGCAGGACGAACGTGTGGCCGTCTTCATTCGTGATGTAGATCCGGCCACCGGCGGCGACCGGGGAACTGGTGAAGCCGGAGTCGGTGCCCAGGCGTTGCTGGTAAACCCGCTCGCCGGACGAGAGTTCGAAGACGGTGAGGACGCCGTTGTTGTAGCAGAAATAGCCCAGACCGCCCGCCAGGAGGGGCGTTTGCATGTAGTTGCCGGAGCGTTCCTGAGTCCAGGCGATCGCCGAACGGTCCTTCGATAGGTCGCCTTTCGCGTCGGGGCGGATCGCGTAAATGGGGCGGCCGCCGCCGTGGGCGCTGGTGATCACGATCAGGCCTCCGCCATAGAGCGGAGTGGGAACCGGGATGTCGCCGGTGCCTTCGAGTCGCCAGCGTTCTTTGCCGGTGGCCAGGTCATAGCCGCCGATGTGTTTCCATCCGTTGACCACGACTTGGGCATTTGCGCCCGTGACCACGGCAGGCGTGCCGAAGGTGGGGACATCGGCGCGCGGCGTCCGCCAGAGTTCGACGCCGGTTTGGACGTTGTACGCGGCGAGGAAAGAGTCTTTCTGCACGTCCGCTTGGATGATTACTTTGCCGTCATGAATGATTGGGGAGCTGGCGTAGCCCCATTGAGCATCCGGAGCGCGGAAATAGCCAGCGTCGAGGACGCCGAGGTCTTTCTTCCAGAGTAACTTGCCGTCGAGGTTGTAAGTATAGAGCCCTTCGGACCCGAACGAGACGACTAAGTGGCGGCCGTCCGTGGCGGGGGTGGGGTTGGCGTGGCTGGACTTGGGATGGCGCTTCACTTTCGGTTGGCCGCTTATAGCCGTTCGCTGCCAAAGTATCTTGCCCGAGCGGCGGTCGAGGCAGAAGACGATAAAGCTCTGTTCGCCCTCGTTACTGACCGGCGCGATGTCCCCGTAAAGACCGAGCTTGACCAGTGAGCCGCCCTTGGCGGGTACGGCTGTCGTGAGAAAGACGCGGTCACCCCAGATAACGGGGCTGGAGTAACCCAGGCCCGGGATCGGTGTCTTCCATTTGATGTTCTTGCCCTTGGCGCCGTCCCACTCGATAGCGGGCGAACCTTCGCCGAGGCCGTTGGAGGCATTGCCGCGATATTGGGGCCAATTCGATTCGGCCCCGAG
>JBBRIO010000515.1:0-4070 GCA_038220855.1 Bryobacterales bacterium
GATCGAGGAAATTTGTGGCTGCGGGGACGCTCCGGTTGGAGAACAGGTCGAGGGCCGGTTCGGCGGGGTTAGAAGTGGCGTCGTGCAAGCGCATGCGCTTCGGCATTTCCGGTTCGTCGGAGGTGAGATCGAGGAGCGTGATCTCCCCGAGATTGTGAACGAGTCCAGCGAGGAACCGCTTGGTCAGCGGTGTGATGACGGTCACCGCGCTCTTTTCGCCATGGTGGTGGGCCCAGCCGTAAAGCAGGCCGTCCTTCACGAGAACACCCGACTTGCTGGTTGTGACGTTGGGCGGAGCGGTCAACGTCGAATCGGCGGGGTAACGCAGGTCGGCCTCGCCCGGCCTCGTGTGAAGATATTGCACCCCGGGAAAGCGGGAGGCCAAAAAGACGATCAGCCGATTGCCCGGCTCGCGAGCCGCGGCTGTGTCGGCACGGAAAACGGCGGCGGAGGAATCGTTCAGGACTTCGATGTTGCGGTTGAACTCCGCGGCGACAAGGTAGGCCGCGGTCTGTCCGGCGAGGACTAAAGCACCGATCCAGGCGAGCGAGAAGAGCAGCATCTCCGGCACGACGGCGATGAAGACATAGCTGAACAATAGGCGGTTCCGCAGGCGCCAAACCGAATGTTTGACGAGGCGGCGCGTCGCCCGCGCGGCAACAGTGATGCCCGTGACCAGCAGCACCAGCAGCAGCACCGGGCGGAGAAACGAATCCGGGGCGTAAAAGGTAACCCCAATCCAACCGAAGGCGGCTGCCAAAGCGATCTTCTCCATCAGGCCAAAAGGCATCGCCGCCGGATGGGGCGGGCGCTCCGCGAGAATCGGCGGCGGACTTTTGGAGGCGGACGGTTCGCTCACGAGTTTTGCGTATGGGCGATGCCCGGGGTCATTTCGAACTCTTCTTCGGGCGTCAGGTAGAGGCGGGTGAGTCCGTTGCGAAGGATGTTAAAGGCGGTGTCGACGTCGTCGGCAAACTGGAAAATATGGAGGTCTTCGGGCGAGATCAAGCCATGCTTGGCGAGCGCCTCAAAGTTGAATACCTCCTTCCAGAAGCTGGTTCCGTACAAGAGAACGACGATCGGTTTGTGCAGCTTTTTGGTTTGGACGAGCGTGAGAATTTCAAACAGCTCGTCCATCGTGCCGAAGCCGCCCGGGAAGGCGACCAGCGCCTTGGCGAGGTAAGCGAACCAAAATTTGCGCATGAAGAAATAGCCGAACTCCATGCTCAGGCTGGGGGTGATGTAGGGGTTGGGCGCTTGCTCAAACGGCAGGGCGATGTTCAAGCCGGCGGAGATTCCACCGGCATCGAAGGCACCGCGATTGGCGGCCTCCATAATACCCGGCCCGCCGCCGGTAGCGACTACGAAGCGCTGGGCCGACGAAGGCAGCGCATCGCTCCACAGGGTTATGCGCTTAGCGAGTTCGCGGCATTCGGCATAATACCGGGAGAGGGGGCCTTCCTCGGCGATCCGAGCCGATCCGAACATGGCAATGGTGTCCCGAACCTTTTCGCGCCGGAACTGGCGGAGAGGGCCAAGATACTCTGACAGGATCCGGACGCTGCGCGCTTCCGGAGACACCAGAAAATCGTCGTCTTGATAGGCCAGGGGCGGCTTAGATGGCGGGTTCATTTTCACCTTGCGATTCTTTCTCGAGGGCGGAGAGACGCTTTTCCAATTCTCGCATCGTCCGGACAAGTTCCGGCAGCTTGGGGAAGGCGGTGACCGCGCGGAGCCATGTTCGGTTATCAAACGCGGGCGAGCCCGAGACCAGGGTGCCGGCGGGAACATCATGGCCGATGCCGCTTTGGGCGTACGCGATGGCGTTGTCGTGAATGGTCAAATGCCCGGAAACACCCACCTGCCCGGCCAGCAGGACGCTTTTGCCCAGAATCGTGCTGCCGGCGAGTCCGACTTGGGAGCAGATGATGTTGTCTTCGCCAACGACGCTGGCGTGCCCGATCTGCACGAGGTTGTCGACCTTGGCGCCGCGCTTGATGCGGGTCTCGCCGACCGTGGCGCGGTCGATGGCGGTCAGCGCCTGGATCTCTACATCGTCTTCGATCACGACGATACCGCTTTGGACAATCTTGTACTGGGTGCCCGTTGCCGTCTTGGCGAAGCCGAAGCCGTCGCCCCCGATGACGGCACCGTTTTGCAAAATCACCCGATCGCCGATGCGGCAAAACTCGCGGACCGTGACATGCGAATGAGCCAGAAAATCATCACCGATGACGGCGCCTTCGTAGATCGAAACGTGCGGATGCAGAACGGCGTTCCGACCAAGGGCAACGTGGGCACCGACGGCGACGAACGGGCCGATCGAGGCACCTTCGCCGATGGTCGCCGTCGGGTGGATGCAGGCCAGGGGATGGATGCCGGGGTCCGGGCGAGGCGGTTGATAGAAGAGTTCCAGCGCCCGCGCAAAATCATGATAAGGGTTCTTGCTGACAAGCGTCGCCATGCACTCAATAGGCGTTGTAGCGAGGATGGCCGAGGCCTGGGACGCTTTGACCTTGGGGGCATACTTAGGGTTGGCGAGGAAGGTCAACTGACCTGCCACGGCATGCTCCATGCCGCAGACGCCAAAGATAGGGAGGGCTTCGTCGCCGTGGAGGACACAGCCTAGCCGCTGCGCCAGATCGCCGAGTGTGATCGAAAGAGTCATAGGAGAAGTACACTGGTCTTATGCAGAAGTCTGTTCCCTTGGCTGGATGGATTTTTCTGTTGCCCTGCTCGCTGTGGGCGCAGGGAGAGTTGCAAAAGGCCGCTGAGGAATTCAAACTGGCGACCCGGGATGCTGGATTCCGGGCCGATTCGCCGACTCGCCTGAAAGGCAAACGTCCTTATCCGTGGAAGACGTGGCACGGTCGCCTGTCCTACAACCTGCGCAACGACCTTTTCGATGCGGTCCCGCACGAAATCGCCCAACGCGGTGGCGGGAAGAACCTGCTCCGGCGCGGCCAATTTGGCTTCAGCCTGTCGGGGCCGGTGATCGGCAAGACGACGTTCGCGTCGGTTTCCTTTGAAGGGGTTCGCGAGCGGATTGGGCGCAACTCGCTGCGGACGGTCGCCATCGAGCAAGAGCGGCGGGGCGACTTCTCCGCCACCCTGGACAACGCGGGCCTGCCCTTGCCCATCTACGATCCTGCGACGACGCGGTTGAACCCAGCCTTTATCCCGGCCGATCCCGTGTCCGCAACGAATCTGGAGTACGTCCGCCAGCCCTTCCCGGCCGCGACGCTGCCGCCAAATCGGCTCGATCCGGTGGCGTTGCGCGGCGTGGCGCTGTACCCGATGCCGAACGCGGACGCCGGGCCGTTCTTTCGCAACAACTACTTCGCGGTGTCCCCGGAGACCAACAAGGCTGATGGCATGATCGTGAAGCTCGACCATACCGTCGATGAAAAGAGCAGGGTGAGCACTTCGCTTTCGTTTACGAACGGCTTTGCCGGTGCGTCGCGCATTATCCCTACGATTGCGGACTCGGGTCCCAACGACCGCACCTTCAGCGCCCGCCGTGCCTCGGCCGAGCACGTGCTGACGCTCAGTCCACGAACGGTGAATACCCTGACCGTCGAAGCGGGCACCGACCGCAGCGATGCGAGTAGAGCCGGAGAGGTGTTTCCGGCGTATCGGTTTATCGGCAACTATCTGGCGATGGGCCGAGTAAACCCGGTGCAGTTGACCGTCAACACGACCTATACGGCGACCAATGGGTTTTCTACCCGGCAGGGTTCGCACAGCCTGCGCGGCGTGGTCCGGTTCACTCGCTATCAGGTTCATGCGTTTCTGCCCCAGTATCCGGCCGGGACTTTTCGGTTCGGCCCCGGCCTGACCTCGCTGCCCGGCATCAACAACACCGGATCGTCATTCGCCAGTTACCTGCTTGGTGCCGCGGAGTATGCGGAGGCCAGCGTCGTGCCCGCGCCTTCGTATTGGCGGCGGAGCATCTTGAGCTGCTCCTTGCGCGATCAGTACGAAATCACCAAGCGGCTGAACGTTTCGATGAGCGTGAACATGGATGTTTCGACTCCCCGCGTGGAGAAGTTCAACCGCATCTCCACGGT
>JBBRIO010000516.1:0-4070 GCA_038220855.1 Bryobacterales bacterium
GTACGGCTTCCTCGGGGGCGGTCATCAATACTTCACGGCCCAAATGGAGGGCCGCGCCGGCGAGTACCTCATCCCCCTCGAACGCAACGGCAAACCCGAGAAGTTCGCCGGCTATCTGACGGACCGGCTCTCGGACGAAGCCGCCGCCTTCATCAAGCAACGTGACGCCAAGCAGCCCTGGTTCCTCTACGTCGCCTACAATGCCCCGCACACGCCGCAGCAGGTGGAAGACCCGTACCTCTCCCGCTTCCCAACCGTCGCCAGCGACCAGCGGAAAAAGCTCGACGCCATGGTCGCCGCCGTCGACGATGGCATCGGCCGGATCCTGGCCACCCTGAAGGAGCGCAACGCGGATCGCGACACCCTGGTTTTCTTCCTGAGCGACAACGGTGGCCCCATCGGCATCAACGGCTCCGATAACTCACCCCTGCGCGGCGCGAAGGGCCAGGTCTATGAAGGAGGCATCCGCGTGCCGTTCGTCATCCGCTGGCCGGGCCGCCTGAAGCCTGGTACCTACACCCAGCCGATCATCTCGCTCGATATCTTCGCTACCGCGGTCGCTGCCGCCGGGGCAAAGCCCGCCGCCCTTGACTCCGTTAACCTGCTTCCGTTTCTCGCTGGAAAGCTGAAGGGAGCGCCCCATAAGCACCTGTTCTGGCGCACCGGCGGCGGCGTGCTTTGGGCCATCCGGGAAGGGCGCTTCAAACTCGTCCGCCGACGCGGCGCAGCGCCCGAACTTTATGACCTGGATGCCGACATCTCGGAGTCAAAGGACCTCGCCGCCGCACAGCCCCAAATCGCCCAGCGCCTCGAAGCGGCCCTGAACGCCTGGGACCGCGAACTCATTCCGCCCGTCTTCGCTGGACCCGCGCCGAACGTCGGCAAGAAAAAATGAACACCCCTATTCCGATAGACATAGGCGACATTCCCCTGCTAACCTGAAGGTTCCTATGGAGCCGCGCATTCTCAGTCATCTCAAGGCCCTCGAAGCCGAGAGTATTCACATCCTTCGCGAAGTCGTCGCCGAGTTCGCCAATCCCGTAATGCTATATAGCGTTGGCAAGGACAGCTCGGTGATGCTGCGCTTGGCCCAAAAAGCATTTTTCCCGGCGAAGATCCCATTTCCTGTCCTGCACGTCGACACGGGCTACAAGTTTAAGGAGATGTACGAGTTTCGCGACAACCTGGCCAAAGAGCTCGGCCTGAACTTGATCGTGCACACCAACCAGGAGGCGCTCGACGCCGGCACGAACCCCTTCAAGCTCGGCACGCAGAAGTGCTGCGCTCTCCTCAAGACTCGCGCCCTTCTTGACGCGCTCACCGCCGGCGGCTACGATGCCGCCTTCGGCGGAGCCCGCCGGGATGAAGAAAAGTCCCGCGCCAAGGAACGCATTTACAGCTTCCGCGACAAGTTCGGGCAGTGGGACCCCAAGAACCAGCGGCCGGAGCTATGGAACGTCTACAACGCCAAGATTGAAAAGGGCGAGACGATCCGCGTGTTCCCGCTTTCTAACTGGACGGAGCTCGACATCTGGCGCTATATCGAGGTCGACAAGATCCCCATCGTGCCGCTCTACTTCGCCAAGGAGCGCGAGATGCTGGTCCGCGGCAACGGCATCAGCCCGATCGAGCACAACTACCCCATCCAGATCGGCGAGAAGCCGGAGATGGTGAAGGTCCGCATGCGGTCTCTCGGTTGCACTTACTGCACCGGGGCCATCCGCTCGGAAGCCGAAACGCTTCCCCAACTGATGGACGAACTCGTTCACTTCAAGCGGTCCGAACGGGAGAACCGCATCATCGACCACGACACCGAAGGCTCGATGGAGATCAAAAAACGCGAGGGGTATTTCTAAGATGAGCGTCGAATCGCAACTCCTCCGTTTTACGACCGCCGGCAGTGTCGACGACGGCAAGTCCACCCTGATTGGCCGCCTGCTCTACGAAGCCAAGGGTGTCTATGAAGACCAGCTCGCCAGCATACAGAATTCGAGTGTCAACCGCTCCACCGGCCCGATTGACTTCTCTCTCCTGACGGATGGCCTGCGGGCTGAGCGCGAGCAAGGCATCACGATTGACGTCGCCTATCGCTACGCCGCCACGCCGCGTCGCAAGTTCATCATCGCCGATACCCCCGGCCATGAACAGTACACCCGGAACATGGCCACCGGCGCCTCCACCGCCGACCTCGCCATCGTCCTGATCGACGCGCGAAAAGGCGTTCTCGTCCAATCCCGCCGTCACGCGTTCATCACCTCGTTGCTCGGCATCCGCTACGTCGCCGTGGCCGTCAACAAGATGGATCTGGTCGACTTCCGCGAAGACGTCTTTAATAAGATTCAGACCGAGTTCCTGGCCTATGCGAAAAGTGTCGGGCTGAAGAACGTCGCGTTCTTCCCGATCAGCGCACTCGAAGGCGACAACATCACCGAGCCCAGCGCCCGAACCCCTTGGTACAAAGGCCCAGCTCTACTCGACCACCTCGAATCGGTCGACCTCGTCGAAGCGCGGAACTTTACCGATCTGCGCTTCCCCGTCCAGTACGTCAACCGGCCGACCCTCGATTTCCGCGGCTTCACCGGCCAACTAGCCGGCGGCATTTTGCGCCCCGGGCAGACGGTGATGACGCTTCCCTCCGGCCGAATCACGAAGGTGAAGTCACTGCCTTCCTACGACGGGGACCTGGCGGAGGCCTTCCCGCCAATGTCGGTCACGGTCTGCCTGGAAGACGAAGTCGACGTCAGCCGGGGCGATATGATCGTCGACCCGAACCACGTCCCGCATGTGTCCCGTCGCTTTGCCGCCAAGCTGGTTTGGATGCACGAAACCCCGGGCGAGGCCGAGCGCGACTACCTGCTGAAACACACTTCGCAAACCGTCCGCGCGCAGATCTCCCGCATCCGCCATCGCATCGACATCAATACCCTTGCCGAGCAACCCGCCAACAAGCTGGAGCTTAACGAGATCGCGTCGATTCAAGTGGAGACCCGCCGCCCGCTGTTCTTTGATTCCTACCAACAGAACCGCATAACTGGCGCGTTTATCCTGATCGACCCGGTCTCGAATTCTACGGTCGCCGCCGGCATGATTGAGGAGTCTACCGCTGAGTCGCTCGAACCGCTGAAGCTCGGCAGCCTGGAGTTCACGGGAGAGACCGAAGCCTCCGTTACCCCCGCCGAACGCTATGCGCGCGCTGGGCACTACCCAGCCACCGTGTGGCTGACCGCTCGTCAGGACCTTGCCGTGTTGCTCGAACGAAAGCTATTCGACCTCGGCTGCCAGGTGCATGTCCTGGCCGACGATCGCGAAAGCCATCTGCTTCCCGAACTGGCCCGCGTGCTCAATAGTGCCGGCCTCATCGCCATCTGCTCGATCGCGTCCCCGGACCCGGTGGAGGCCGAGCGCGCCGCCACTCTCGCCGGGGACAACCGCTTCATCCTGGTCGATCCGCAAACGCTTCCCGTCCGCGACGAGGAAGCCAGCGAAGTGATCATGAAGCAGCTTGAAGACCGCAGCGTGCTGCGTCGTAAAGAGCGCTTCGAGATCGGCGAAGGAATCTAAACGCGAAAGTGATCAGGCCGCCAGACTTGAATAGCGGCCTTGATCTGTTTCTGATCCCACTTCCCGGCCTGCGCCTTCGCCGCCAAGATGTCCACTACGCCGTCGGAGGCGAAACGCAACCCGACCAATTGGATTTCGTTTAAGGCACCGATCTGCTCGGCCGGCAACTGCCCTTGCAGGCGCAGCCGTTCTTCCAAACGAATCAGCCGATCCTGCACTTTCAGCGAGTAGATCCGGATCCGGAACAGCATCGCGACCAGGGCAGCCGCCAAGACCACCGCGACTACGGTTGTGTAAGCCGGGTAGGCCCACATGTGCTTGGCGGCGATCACGAAATTGGCCAGCAGAATGGGGACAAGAAGGAAGTGGAACCAGGGGTCCCACTTCGTGTGGCTTTTGGCGCGTTGTTCGGGCATAGGGCCAGTATAGCGATGGTCACTTCGTTCGGAACGTGAAATCGAAGTTCTTACCGAGCCCGGGCAAGTCGTGGTAGCGAAACTTGTCGTACC
>JBBRIO010000517.1:0-4062 GCA_038220855.1 Bryobacterales bacterium
TTTGAGAACAGCCGCCGCGCAACTTATGTGCAACAGCAATACGCGATCCACAACCCCATGAAATTCGAAGGCTATGCCGCGTGCTGCTGGGGGATCACGGCCAGCGAGGGCCCGGGCCCCGCCACCCTTAACCTAACTGGCATTGAGCGCCAGTTTTTCGACTATGTGGGCCGCGGGGTGCCTTATGGCCCTGACGACGGCACTCTTGCGCCATGGGCGGTGGCGGCATCTCTCCCCTTCGCTCCGGAGATCGTGCTATCCGCCCTTGACCATTGCATTCATCAAGCCAAGCTAACTCAGTTCAACTCCTATGGTTTCAAAGCCTCTTTTAACCCAACCCACCCCGGAGCATCCGGCAATCCATATGGCTGGTGGGTTTCGCCGTGGTACTTCGGGCTGAATCAAGGGCCGATTGTGTTGATGATCGAAAACTATCGGACAGGTTTTGTGTGGAGACTGATGCGCGGTTGCCCGTACCTCGCTCGTGGCTTGCGACGCGCCGGTTTTGGCGGGGGTTGGTTGTGAAGACTGTGAAGCGTCGTGTCTCGAAGAAACTCTAAAAAGGACGTTATACGATTACTTACGAATATGAGAACTTACGGAGCTATAATCCCGCTTACGGCGGCGCTAGCTCCGCGGGTTGCGCTTGCCCAGCACGGCGGGGGAGGAATGGGCGGAAGCGGCTGGATGAATATGGGCGGAGGGATGTGGCTTTGGACAGTGGTGGCCGTACTAGCCATCGTCCTGTTAGTTGTCCTGATCAGCAAGCAGGCGAACCAAAAATGATGGGTTCGCCGCTCGTGTGCGAGCAGAATCGACGACCTCAGCGGAAACATGAGGATCTTAAACCCCCAGGCCGCGAGGAACTCGCCCATTCTGCCGTGCCGGAACGTGTCCGTTGTGCGTGAATTCCACAAAAGGTGGCGCTGGAAGGGGAAGCCGCAATCTACAGAATCATGAAGGAAGCGGCGTCATGAACCGCGTTTTTGAAGTCTAAACACCACTGAGGCCACTCGCCCAGTAATGCTAGATCTTCACAGTGCGCAAGCGTAAGGCGTTCAACACCACGGAAACGGAACTGATACTCATCGCGGCGGCCGCGAGCATAGGGCTCAGGGTGACACCAAAGACCGGATAGAGAACGCCCGCCGCAATCGGAACTCCGAGGGCGTTGTAGATAAATGCGAACACGAGATTCTGCTTGATGTTGCTCATCGTAGCGCCGCTTAAATTCCGCGCCCGGGCAATCCCTCGCAGATCGCCCTTCACGAGCGTTACGCTTGCGCTCTCCATGGCCACGTCCGTCCCCGTGCCCATGGCGATTCCCACGTTTGCTTCCGCCAGCGCCGGAGCATCGTTAATGCCGTCGCCAGCCATCGCCACAATCTTCCCCTGCGACTTCAGCTCCCGAACTTTGGCGCTCTTTTGGTCGGGAAGCACCCCCGCAATCACCTCGTCAATGCCCAACTGCGAGCCTACCGCATCGGCGGTCGTCTTGTTGTCGCCCGTTAACATCACGACTTTGATGCCATCTTTCCGAAGCCCGTTCAGGGCCTCCTGCGAACTTTCCTTGATAGGATCCGCCACCCCGATCAGCCCAACCATTTGACGATCAGACGCAACGAAAACCACCGTCTGGCCCAGCCTCCTCAGTTCGTCGGCTTTGGCTTCGAAGCTTTGCCAATCGACGTTTTGGTCTGTCATCATCGCCGGATTTCCGACGCTAATCTGCCGTTGCTCGACCGTGGCCCGCACCCCTTTCCCCGTAACCGAAGTGAAGGCGGTAGCACCAGGAATCGTCACTTTCTGCTCCCGCGCCGCTTTCACAATTGCGGCCGCGACCGGATGCTCGCTATTTCCCTCGACCGCCGCTGCCAGACTCAGAAGGGACTTCTCGTCCTGCCCCGGTGCCGCCTGCGTCGCCACGACTCTAGGCTTCCCTTCGGTAAGAGTGCCCGTCTTATCCACCACGAGCGTGTCGATTTTCTGAAGAGTCTCAATCGCCTCGGCGTTCCGGAACAAAACGCCCGCGGACGCTCCCTTGCCCGTCGCGACCATGATAGACAACGGGGTCGCAAGCCCCAAGGCGCAGGGGCAGGCGATGATCAACACGGCCACGGCATTGATCACCGCGTGGGCAAGAGCCGGGGCCGGGCCGTAGAAGAACCAAACGCCAAAAGTGACGACCGCGATTGCCATCACGACGGGGACGAAATAGCCAGATACCGTGTCCGCCAGCTTCTGGATCGGCGCCCGGCTCCGTTGCGCGTCCGCAACCAGTCGCACAATCTGCGAAAGCAGCGTGTCACTCCCGACGCGTTCGGCTTCGACGATCAGACTGCCGGTGCCGTTGATGGTGGCTCCCGTAACCCGGTCACCCACTACCTTTTCAACCGGCATGGGTTCGCCGGTGATCATCGATTCATCCACCCGGCTAATCCCCTCGACTACCTTTCCATCCACCGCAATCTTTTCCCCGGGCCGAATCCGGAGCCGGTCACCCTTCTTTATGCTTTCGACTTCGACCTCCCGCGTGATACCGTCAGCCCCCATCAATTGGGCCGTCTTGGGTGCTAAACCGAGCAGCGCTTTGATCGCTGCTCCTGTTTGGCTGCGTGCTTTGAGTTCCAGCACTTGACCAAGCAGAACCAGGGTCACGATCACGGCCGCCGCCTCAAAGTAGACGGGCAAAGTTCCGTCGGGCAAGCGGAGGCTCTCCGGGAAAAGGCCAGGAAGCAAAGCAGCGCAAACGCTGAAGCCATAGGCTGCGCCCACACCCAACGCGATCAACGTGAACATGTTCAGGCTGCGATTGCGAATCGAAACAAAGGCTCGCTGAAAGAATGGCCAAGCCCCCCAGAGAACCACCGGAGTGGAAAGCGCGAGCTCCACCATCACCCTTGTCTGCCCAGCCAGAAGCATTGCCAGGGAGTGGAAAGGCAGCATGTGAAGCATGGCCGAAAGCAGCACCGGGACGGTCAGGATCAGGCAAATGGAGAATCGGCGTTGCATATCCCGGAGTTCCGTCCCCTGCGTGTCGTCGGAGACCGAAGCATCGCGCGGCTCGAGGGCCATTCCGCAAATCGGGCAAGCGCCCGGCCCCGGATTCGATACTTCCGGGTGCATGGGGCAGGTGTACTCACGCAGCTTTTCGGTGGCGGTTGGCTCGGGTGCCGCTTTTAGAAACGACGCCGGATCTTTCCGAAAACGCTCTTGGCAGGCCGCGCTGCAAAAGTGATAGGTCACGCCGGCGGAGTCGAAATGGAACTTGGCGGAAAGCGGATCAACGGTCATCCCGCAAACGGGGTCAACGGTCTGTTCGCTGGGCTTTGGGTTTTCGGTCAGAGTCGGGGCCATTTTGGTTTTTGCCCAGAGGGTTGATTGTCTCGTGGCGGGATAGCACCGATTCACAGTGATTCGCCCTTCAACAATCTAACCGGCTTCCTGAGTCTGCTAACCGTTATGCACGTTGAGGTCCTAATGGTTGTGGCACCAAGCTCCAGCCTCTCTGCTAAGAGGGACCTGTGCTCCCTTCCGCCGCGGCCGCATTTCGACGTCGCGGAAGAGAGCCATTACGCTGCTTGGACAGAAACCGCCAAGCTCAAAGCGCGAACCAACACCGGCCTCTGAAGCCTAATTCAATCGCCGTACGAAGATCACGCCATCGCGTTCCGCGGCGAGCAGAACACCGCCATCCGCCAATGCGGCCAAGCTGACGAAAGTTCCTTCTTCGGAAAGTGTATTCGCCGCTGGTTCCTTCGCGTACTTCCATCGGATCGTCCTGCCTTCGGTCCAAGCGATCAAAGCACCCTTCGCCGTCTCGACAATCACCGGCTGCTTGCCCGGTCCAACCAACTCTTCATCGGGACCCTTCGAGAAATACAGGTTGCCTTCCCGCCGCCATACGGACAAGCTCGTTGTCTTGGAGTTCAAAACGAAAGCCCCGCCGTCCATAGGGCAAGCGTTCAGCTTCCAGCTGCCGCTTCCCAGCTTTTCCGCTCGGCCAAAGGTCTTCCCGCCATCCCCGGAACGAACCAGGTACATGTCGCGATTGCCATCGAG
>JBBRIO010000518.1:0-4058 GCA_038220855.1 Bryobacterales bacterium
GATCCGATCTAACTTGTTCAGGTAGATGTTAGCCAACAGCGGTGAAATCACTCCGCCCCGCGGGGTCCCCGCCAGCGTTTCTCTCACCGTGCCATCCTCCATCACTCCAGCTTCCAACCATTGGCGAATTAACTTCAAGACGCTTCGATCCGAGATCCGCTCCTTCACCAACTCCAGCAAAGTCTCCCGCTGAATGTTGTCAAAGTAGCCTTGAATGTCCGCATCCACGACAAAGTTATAGCCCCGGTTGCCCGCTTCGCGGATCGCTTCCAGTGCCTTAAGCTCGGCGTCTAGGATGACGGAACAATTACCTCCCCCGGTGTTGCCGCAATCTGAACCTGTCCCGGCGGCCAAAGTGGATGCTTCCTCGTGGCTGGAAGACGAACTCAAACACTGCGAATGTTGGTGAGAAATGGCGGCTAGCCGGGACTCACTCGGTCCAATACGGCTGCCGCCCGTAGTGAAAGTAGAGCTTATTCTCGTATTCGCGGGTAATCGGCGTCGTATCGGTATACTCCGGGCAGCTCCGAATCGCCTCCCGAGTTACTCCAACATACACCTTCGATTCCTCCCAACTAACATTCTCGACCCATCCAGGAGAAAGAAGCACGTGCTTACCCGGCCACCAATTCTTCGTGGCCACTTCCAGATAGCGGATCGCCCAAGTTTCGTCGTCGACCAAAAACCGCCCCACGTGGCCGATTTCCCCGTCTTGCGCCTCAATGTGATAGCCGGTAACCGCTCCCGCGCTCCGCAAGTGCGAATCGGCAGACTCCTTGCGGATTCGCTCCGCTTGAATGCTCTCCGCTGTCGGCACCGGAACTAGGCCGATCGGGTAGCCGGTTGAGAGGTACGACGCCCCCCCCAAGTCCGATCCATCCCAATAGTAGGGGTATCTGTAGTAATCAAGATACTCCGCCTCATGTTGCCGGGACACGGGACGCTGCGTATCGATATTCGGAGCCTTCTCCACTTGCTCACGCGTCAACGAGACATCAACCCGGTTCACCTCCCAGTCCGTTTGCAGAATGGATCGCGGAGAGATCAACACTTTTCGCGAGTCGAGCCAGTTACCCGTCTCGACGGTGAGATAGCGAATCGCCCAGCTTTCATCATCGAAATAGAGGTCGTCTACTGTTCCGATCTCGCCGTCAGTGGCGCGGATCACTAGACCCTTCCAATTCTTGTTGTTCGTTAACATGACTCTGGCCCTCCCGGGCCTTGTTTAACCACGTCCATCCCCGGCCACCCCCTCTCGAGGCAACACTACTATCAATCCTGCCGTGGCCGGCGGCGAACACGATGAAGAATGCTTTCACCTTCACCGATTCCGGCCGACAGTTATGGCGCGCCTGCTCCCACCCCTTGGCCAGAATGGACCGTCGTACGTACCCCGCGGAAGCCTTCCAGAATGCCTCGGGCCTTGTCGACTGCGGCCGCCGATCCATGAACCAGGAGAAGAAACTTATCCGTCTTCAGCGCCAGTTCGTACTCGACCACGCTGTCCTTTGGAATTCCCATGACGACGAGGCCAGCGCCGATCGCGCTGAGGCCCCCCACCATCACCGCGCCCTCTACCGCTCCTACAATCCACCCGACCACCGGACCGACTACTAAAAACCGGCCCGATGCCGGGAATCGCAAAGAAAGCTGATCCCAAAAGCAGCCCCCAGAATCCTCCCCCAAACGCGCCGGTCGTGCCCCAGTACTTCATCCGGTCACCGGTATTGTAGTAACCCACCAGGTGTTCATCGGTGTGGGTGTTCTTCCCAATAAATAACCGGCAAAGTACGCATATCAACCCCAGCCCGCTGAAGTTCCTTCACGCCCTCTTCGGCGCCGACGTGTTTATCATAAACCGCCACTACCGCACTGTCTCTAGACATGATTGCTGCTCCTTAGGCACTGCCCAAAGGCTAGTTACCTAAATATAGTTAAAGCACGACAACGGCCAAAGTAACGGCGACTTGAATTGGCCAATTAAAGAGCCTTGCCGATGATTCTTGGGGTCTGCCGGTGACCGATCCCCGTCAAGCGACCGCATTTGGTCAGGCCGGAATGCGGGCCACGGTCGCCCGCGAATTCGCCCTTCCACGATTTTAGTCGAAATTAGCCAAAATTGCCTTTGGTCCTGAAAGTGCACTACAAACGCCAGCGAACATGACGACAAAATCGAAAGCTTACCTTATCGGTGGGGGAATTGGCTCCCTCGCGGCGGCCGCGTTCATGATCCGCGATGGCAATCTCCCGGGCGGGAATATCTCGATCCTGGAAGCAGCACCGATTCTCGGGGGAAGCCTAGACGCTGCCGGCGACGCAGACCGCGGTTACTCTATGCGGGGCGGTCGCATGGTAACCACCGACAACTATGAATGCACATTGGATCTCTACAAATCCATTCCCTCATTAACGCGACCCGGCAAGTCAGTGTTCCAGGTAACAGTCGAGTTTAACGAGCGTCACCAGTCCAATTCGATGGCCCGACTTGTCGATCGACGCCGGGCGAAAACACCCGTCGCCTCCATGGGATTCTCCATGCAGGATCGCCTCGAACTGCTTAGGCTCAGCCAAGCTACCGAGGAAAGCCTGGGGGCCAGCCGCATTACCGACCACCTCTCGCCTGGCTTTTTCGAGACGCCTTTCTGGTACATGTGGTCAACCACTTTCGCCTTTCAGCCGTGGCATAGTGCGGTTGAGTTCAAGCGCTATTTGCTGCGCTTTATGCTCGAGTTTTCGCGCATTGAAACGCTGGCCGGGGTGAAACGAACCATCTATAACCAGTACGACTCGTTGGTCGTCCCCCTCCAGACTTGGCTGGCCGACCAAGGGGTTCATTTCGTTACCGATTGTCGAGTCACTGACATAGCCCACAAGACCGAGGACGAAAAGTTCGTCGTAACCAGTTTGCAATGCGTACGCGCCGGCGAATCGGAGGCGATCGCGGTCTCCGATGGCGATCTTGTATTTCTACAAAACGCTTCAATGACCGACGCCTCGAGTCTGGGTTCGATGACTCATGCGCCCGTTCAACGGACTAAAGCCGAGAGCGGCGGTTGGACGCTCTGGGAGCGCTTGGCCGACGGGCGACCGGAATTCGGCCGTCCCCAAGTCTTCAACAGTTCCATCGCGCAAGCATGGTGGGAGTCCTTCACCGTCACCCTGAAGGACCCGTCGTTCTTCAATCAAATGAAGCAATTCAGTGGTAACGAGGCCGGCACCGGTGGCCTCGTTACCTTTAAAGATTCGAATTGGCTCCTCTCCATCGTGCTCGCCTTTCAGCCGCACTTTGCCAACCAGCCCGAGGGCGTTTACGTCTTCTGGGGATACTCGCTTTTCCCCGACCGTGTCGGCAACTTCGTACCGAAATCGATGACCGAATGCAATGGCGCCGAGATCCTCACGGAGCTTTGTGGTCATCTGCGGTTCGACCCGGAGACAACGGCCACCGCCAACTGCATCCCCTGTCGCATGCCTTACATCACCAGTATGTTCATGCCCCGGGAAAAGGGCGACCGGCCCTTTCCGGTCCCGTCCGGCTCGAAGAATCTTGCTTTCGTCAGTCAATTCGTCGAAATTCCCGAAGACGTCGTCTTCACCGTTGAATACTCAGTGAGGGCCGCACAGATGGCCGTTTACGAACTCATGGGCGTAGAGCGGAAGGTCCCCAACGTCACCCCGCACGCCAAATCCCACTTGGCGCAGTTTGAGGCTCTGCTCAAGGCCTTTAAGTGATTGGCGCGGAAAAAAGCTCAGCATCTCGTCGAAGAGCCATACTTACTGGGCTCTCGCTGGGCGGCGCTGTGGCCATCGCCGGTTATCTGCTGCGCGAATATGCGCCGTGGACCAATTATGAATCTGCGGGAGACCTCCCAAGAACAGATTTGGCCCCGGACCTTAACCCGCCGGCTCGCCTGCGGGGAATCATCCGCTATGCCACCCTTGCTGCCAACGGTCATAATGCACAGCCTTGGAAGTTTGCCATCTCGCCTGACGCCGTTGAAATCCACCCCGATTACTCCCGCCGACTTTCGACGGTTGATCCCGACAATCGCGGACTG
>JBBRIO010000519.1:0-4041 GCA_038220855.1 Bryobacterales bacterium
CAAATCGCCCATCACCCAGTTAGCGGCCTGCTTGGCGTCGCCGCACGCCCCGGCCGCCCGTTCAAAGAAGTCGGCGATCTCCCGCGTCACCGTCAGCACTTGCGCATCGTAGTCGCTCAGCCCATAGGCCGTCGCGAAACGCCCCCGCCGCGCCTGCGGCAGCTCCGGCATCGTGGCCGTCACCTGCGCGAGCCACTCCGGGCTAATCCGCAGCGGGATCAGATCCGGTTCCGGGAAATAACGATAATCGTGAGCTTCTTCCTTCGAACGCATGGAGATCGTCTCGCCCAAATCGGGGTTGAACAAGCGAGTCTCTTGGATCACGCGGCCGCCCGATTCCAGGATCTCCACCTGACGCACCATTTCGAATTCGATCGCCTGTTTCAGAAACCGGAATGAGTTCAGGTTCTTGACCTCGGCGCGCGTGCCGAACTTCTCCGCGCCCTTCCGCCGCATCGAGACGTTAGCGTCGCATCGCAGGTGGCCCTTCTCCATGTCGCAGGTCGAAACCTCGACAAACTGCATCGCCTGCTTTACCTCGGTCAGATATTCCACCGCTTCGTCCGAACTCCGAATGTCCGGCTCACTCACGATCTCGATCAACGGAGTGCCCGAACGGTTCAGGTCGACGTAGGTGAATCGGTCGGAATCCTTAAACCCATCGTGGATCGACTTCCCCGCGTCGTCTTCCATGTGGACGCGCGTAATCCCGACCCGCTTGGTTTCGCCGTGGACCAGCACGTCCAGGTAGCCCCCCAGCGCGATCGGCTTATCAAACTGTGAAATCTGGTAACCCTTCGGCGAGTCCGGATAAAAATAGTTCTTGCGCGCAAAAACGGACTCCGGCTGCACCGTGCAGTTCAGCGCCGTCGAACCCTTGATACCCAATTCAACCGCCCCCCGGCTCAGAACCGGCAAAGCGCCCGGCAAGCCTAAACAGACCGGGCAGACGTTGGTATTCGGCAGCGCGCCGAAGCTGGTGGGGCAAGAGCAGAAAATTTTGGTGCGCGTGCTGAGCTGCACGTGAACCTCAAGGCCGATCACGACCTCGTATTTTTCCATGACTTCCGGAGACATCTTCCTAGTATATTCGCCGGGATCTGGCACACTGAAGAAAATGAGGCTTTTCTGTTGTTTTCTCGTGGCGCTCGCGGCTTGGTCGGCCGAATTGGTGATTCGGAACGGGCGCGTCTGGACCGGGGACGAATCTAAACCCTGGGCGACCACCGTCCTGATCCGCGACGAAAAGATCGTCGCCGTCGGAACCGACGCCGAAGTCAAAGCCGCCCCGGACGCCACCGTTATCGATGCCAAGGGCCGCCTGGTCACCCCCGGCTTCAACGACGCTCACCTCCACTTCCTCGGCGGAGCCATCGGCTTGCGCGAAATCGACCTCACCGGAATCTGCACTCTCGAGACGATTCAGAAAGCGGTCGGCGAGTTCGCCGCCAAGAATCCCGGCCCCGGTTGGGTGAACGGACGCGGCTGGGAATATCGCTGCTTCCCTGGTGGCAAGCTCCCGCTCAAGGAATGGCTCGACGGGGTCGCCAAAGATCGCCCGATATTCTTAAGCGCTTATGACGGCCACACCGCCTGGGTGAACTCCAAAGCGCTCGCCGTCGCCGGGGTAACAAAGGCCACCGATTACAAGGGCTTCGGCGAGATCGTCAAGGACGCCGCCGGCGAACCCACCGGGTCGCTCAAAGAAGGCGCGCAGAGCCTCGTCCGTCGGTTCGTTCCGCAGCCCGATAAAGCGCGTAATCTCCAGGCCATGGCCGACGGCATGCCGCTGCTGGCCCGCTTGGGCATCACCAGCATGCAGAACGCCAGCGGCGACGCCGAGACCATCGCAATTTTCGACGAGTTTGCCCAAGCCGGCAAGCTGACCGTCCGTACGGCCATCGCGCCCAGCGTCGGACCCTTGACCGAGAAGGCGACCCTCGAAGAATGGGCCGGAATGCGCCGAAAATACGCCCGACCCATCCTCCGCGTGGCCGCGATAAAAATGATGATGGACGGCGTCATCGAATCCCACACGGTCGCCATGGTCGCGCCCTATTCGAACAAACCCGGCGAAATCGGCAAAGCCGTCTGGACCCAGGAACGCTTCAACGCGACCGCCACCGCCGCCGACAAACTGGGCCTGCAACTCTACACCCACGCCATCGGCGACCGCGCCGTCCGCATGGCGCCGTAACGGCTACGAAGCCGCCCTGCGGGCCAACGGGCCCCACGATGCGCGCTTCCGCATCGAACACATCGAAACGATCCAAAATGCCGACATCCCACGCTTCGCGAAGCTGGGTGTCATGCCGTCCATGGAGCCCATCCACGCCGACCCCGGCACCGTCGAAGTCTGGGCCCATGCCATCGGTCCAGAGCGCCTGCCGAACGCCGGAGCCCGGCTCGTCTTCTCTGCGACTGGCCCGCCTCCATCAGTCTCGATCCCATCCGCGGCATCCACAACGCCGTCAATCGGCAAACCACCACCGGCATGCCCGCCGGCGGATCGCCACCCGCGCAGCGCGGCAGCGTCGAAACCGCCTTCCGCGCCTACACTGGCAACGGCGCCTACGCCAGCTTCGAAGAAAAGATCAAAGGCCAGCTTCGGCCCGGCATGCTGGCCGACGTCCTGATCCTGTCCCAAAACCTCTTTCGCCTCCCCCCCAGCGCCATCCACGAAACCCGCGTCGACCTCACGGTGTTTAATGGTAGGGTGCTCCACGCCCGTGAATAATACCCTCGAGTTCCTGGTCCGTCACGGTTACTCCCTCCTCTTCGCCGTCGTCCTGGCCGAGCAGTTGGGCCTTCCCGTGCCCGCCGTCCCCCTGCTTTTGGCGGCCGGGGCCTTGGCCGGACTCGGTCGTCTCGAACTCGCTCCTGTCCTTGGCCTCGCCATACTCGCCTGCCTGATCGGCGATGTCGTCTGGTTCTACCTCGGCCGCAAGAAAGGCACCGCCATTCTCCGTACGCTCTGCAAAATCTCCCTCGAACCCGATTCGTGCGTCCGCTACACCGAGGCCTCTTACAAAAAGTACGGCATCGCCACTCTCGTCGTCGCCAAGTTCGTCCCTGGCCTCAGTGTCGTCGCCCCGCCCATGGCCGGTTTGTTCCGCATGTCCATCGGCCGCTTTCTCGCCCTCGACGGCCTCGGCTCAGCGCTTTGGGCCGGATCCTACATCCTCCTCGGCTGGCTCTTCGATTCCCAACTGGAGTACGTTGCTGAACAGTTGAACAAAATGGGCGTGGGGCTCGGCGTCCTCATTGGCCTCGGGCTCGCCGGCTATCTCGGCTTTAAATACGCCCAACGGCGCAAGGTCTTCAAGGCCTTCCGCGTGGCGCGCATCATGCCCGAAGAGCTAAAGCGCATCATGGACGCGGGCGAACCCCTGGTCCTGGTCGATCTGCGGAACGCCCTCGAACGCGAGGAAGGCTGGATTCCCGGCTCTATCCTCCTCGCCGACATCGCTCAGTACGAAGGTGCCGAAGTAGTGCTTTACTGCTCTTGTCCCGACGAAGTATCCAGCGTCCGCGCCGCCCTCCGCCTCCAACGCAACGGCGTCGGCCGCGTCCGCCCCCTCGAAGGCGGCTTCCCCGACTGGCGCGAACTCGGCTATCCCGTCGAAACCAAAACGTCCTGATGCTTCAACTTTTTCTTCCGGCCCCACGTCCGGTTAAAATAGAGGACTGGAGACTTTGTTGATCGTACTCATACTTACCGCCGTAGGCTCGGCCCCCACTAGTTTATGGAGCATCGTCAGTGCTTCGAAGCCGATTTCGATGGCGGTCCTACTGCTCTTGGCAGCCGCGTCAATCTATTCGTGGACGATCGTTTTTCAGAAGTTCTCGAAACTGAAAAGGGCGACTCAGGAAAACACCCGCTTTCTCCGCGTTTTTCGCAAAGCGCCGGATGTTGCCACCGTCACCGCGGCGTGTGAGCAATTCCCCACCGCCCCCGTCGTCGCCGTCTTCGACGCCGGATGGGCCGAAGTCGATCGCCAACTGCGCAGCAAAGGTAAGCTGACCAACCGGATCGCGATC
>JBBRIO010000520.1:0-4036 GCA_038220855.1 Bryobacterales bacterium
GAGGAGGGCTTCGCAGGCCCGGTTCATGCGTTCGATTTCGCCATCGCGGTTGAGCACGAACACGAGTGCACCGGTATGATTGACGATGCCGTCCGAGGTAGCGAGGCGTTGCTCCAGATCCTTCTCCGCGGCTCGTCGAATGGAGATGTCGCGGACGGTAAGGCCCATCAATTTCCAGTTGGAGAAGTTCAATTCGTCGAGCTTGACGTCGACGGGAAAGCGGGTGCCATCGCGTCGGACGCCGAAGAGTTCCCGGGCTCCGGGGTTGGTCATGTAATTGGATCGCTGGCGCCCGCGGGCAGGAGGCGGAATGAGAACGGAGATGTTTTTGCCGGTGAGTTCGTCGAGGGTGTAACCAAACTGTTTGATGGCCGCTGGGTTCATGCTCTGCACCAAACCGGCTGGGTCGATCGTGAAGATAGCGTCCGAGGAGTCGCGTACGATGGCAGAACTGAGCACGTCGCGGCCGGGCAAGGCGGGCTGTTGATTGGCTTGCGAGAGCCTGCGACGGGTATCCCACACCAACCAACCCAGGATGGCAGCTGCCAGGCCAAGAACGCCGACGATGAGCAGCAACCCAGTGTTGAGCTGGGCGAACGCGGATCCGGGCGGGGCCGCGACCGAGGCCGTTGCGGAAACTACGAGCAGGAGGGCGAGGTTGGCGGTAGGAAGTCTAAAAGATGGCATTGGGTAGGGACACGATCATAGTAGCGTTTGGTCATGATTGTTCGCAATGAAACACTAGGGTTTTTGTACCAGGGTCGTACGTCCGAAAGTAATGGATGGGCATAGTACTCTGGATACACCCCTATGGCAGAACAATTCACGGTTCGGCGCGCGACGCCGACGGACATGGACCTGGTCCTGCAGATGATTCGCGAGATGGCAACCGCGGAGCGCAAGGCCGATGCGGTGACGATTACCCCGGCGGCGATGGAGCGCTACGTGTTTGGGACGGACTCGATTGCCGAGGTGTTTCTGGGTTTTTGGGAGGACGAGCCGGTGGCGTATCTAATGCTGCAACATCGTTTTTCGAGCTACAGTGGTACGCCGGTGATTTACGTGGAGGATGTTTTTGTGCGGGCACGGAGCCGGGGGCAGGGATTAGGAAAGCTGATGATGGCGTTTACGGCGAACTACGCGCTGCAGCACCATTACGGAGCGATGCACTGGAGTGTGCTCGACTGGAACGCCCCGGCCATTCAGTTCTATGACCGTCTAGGCGCGACGCGAGAGTCGGGTCGACTGTACTTCGATTTAGCCGGGGGGGCGCTGCAACGTTTGGCGATGGGTGCTCCAAAACTATAGGACTAGAGTCCAACGGCGGTGGCACCTCCGTCGACGGCGAGTGTTTGACCGGTGATGTAGCTGGAGGCGTCGGAGACGAGAAAGATGGCGGCGCCCTTGAGTTCTCCGGTTCGTCCGGCGCGACCGAGCGGGACGTGGTCGCGCAGGTCGGCTTCCATTTGGGGCAGAATTCGCTCGGTCATCCGGGAAGGGAAGTAGCCCGGGGCCAGCGCGTTGACGCGAATGCCGTAGACGGCCCATTTGGCGGCCAACTCTTTGGTGAGGGCGATCAAGCCGCCCTTGCTGGCGGTGTAAGCCGCGGCGTGGATGCCGCGGGGCATGGACCCGCGCATACCGGCGATGGAGGCAATGTTTAAGATCACGCCTTTGCGGCGGGCGATCATCTGGCGCCCAGCCGCCTGGGCAAAGAGGAAGGCTCCGGTTAGATTCGTATCGATCACCATGCGCCATTTTTCGATCGACACCTCCTCGGCGGGTTGCCCCCAGGACAGACCGGCGTTATTGATCAGGATGTCGCACGGGCCGAAGCGTTCGACGGCGGCGTCCACTTGATCCGGGTCACTGACATCGCAGAGTCCGCCGTCACAGTCGTAGCCCTTGGTGCGGAACGCTTCCAGGGTGGGGGTCAACCATTGTTCGCGGCGGGCGAGTAGGCGCACCGCACACCCCGCCTCAGCGAGGCCTTCGGCGATCTCGGCGCCGAGACCTCTGGAACCGCCAGTGATCAGCGCGCGTCTCCCATCCAATCGAAAAAGTTGCATTATCGTCCTCCCAGTTATCCTGATACTATGACCACCGCTTCGGCAAGCACCAACGAGCACCGCGAAAAAGCCCACGCCAACGGGCCAGTGAAAATCGCTTTGATCACAGTTAGCGACACCAGGACGGAGGAGACGGACGCGAACGCCCATTGGCTGCGGGCCGAGATCGCCGCCGCCGGGCACGAGACGGTCGCGTATAGGTTGATCAAGGACGAGCCGGACCAAGTAGCGGCTGTTTTGGATGAACTGGCGGCTTCGGAAGCGCGGATCCTGCTTTGGAACGGCGGGACGGGCATTTCCCCCCGCGATACTACATTCGACGTGTTGAGCCGCAAGCTGGAAAAAACGCTCCCGGGCTTCGGTGAGCTTTTTCGGATGCTGAGCTACGAAGTGGTCGGTCCGGCGGCGATGCTTTCGCGAGCGACGGCCGGGGTTTATCGAAAGAAGCTGATTATTTCGACGCCCGGCTCGCCGAACGCCGTGCAACTGGCTTGGAACAAGCTCATCGCTCCGGAGCTGGAACACCTTGCTTGGGAAGTGATCCGGTAGGGATAGAATTGGAGGTGACTATGCATCGTTTACTTCTTGGGCTTGGCCTGGCGGCGACCCTGTTCGCCGCGGATTGGCTGGATTGGCGCGGACCGAAACGGGACGGCACCAGCGCGGAGAAAAATCTTCCGTCGACGTGGTCGCCGGCCGGTGAAAATCTGGCTTGGAAGGCGGACGTTGCTGGGCGCTCGGCTCCGGTCGTGCAGGGCGATCACATCTATATTTTGACGACGCTCGGAAAGGGAAAGACCTTGCAGGAACTGCTTGTCTGCTTGAACTCCGATACCGGGAAGACCATTTGGCAGAGACCGATCAATCTGTATTCGAGCGACGTTCCGCCGCATCGGGTGGCCTGGTCCTCACCGGCGGTGGACCCGGTGTCGGGCAACGTTTACGTTTTGAGTGTCCATGGGACTTTGACCGCTTTTGCTCGCGAGGGCAAACAGATTTGGGAGCGCCCGTTGGCCGAACAGTTTGGTTTCGTGACGACGCATGGCGGTCGTACGGTTTCGCCCGCGATTGATGGGGATTTGGTGATTATCTCTGGCGTGTCGACCGGTTGGGGCCAGTATTCGCGCGCGGGTCATCGTTTCTTTGCGTTTGATCGGAAAAACGGGGAATTGGTTTATATCAGCGCGCCGGGCGGACGCCCTTACGACACGACCTATTCGCCGACCAACATTGCGGAGGTGAATGGAGTCCGATTGCTGATTGCTGGCGGTGGCGACGGGAACGCGCACGCGATTCAGCCGCAGACGGGGGTTCCGGCGTGGCGCTATGAAGTGTCCAAGCGCGGTATCAATACCGGCGTTGTGATGAACGGCACGACCGCCTACATCACGCACAGCGAAGAGAACCTGGATACGAGTGAGATGGGTTTGTTTTCGGCCGTTGACGCGACGATGAAAGGGCCGATTAAGAAAGAGCAGGCGAAGTTTTATTTCCCCGGCCTCCAACTCGGGTTTTCATCGCCGATCATCGACGGGGATCGCTTGATTCAGATTGACAATGGCTCAAACGTGTTTGCTTTTGACGTGATCACTGGTCGACAGATTTGGAAGCAGAATATCGGAACGATTCAGCGCGCCTCTCCCGTGATGGCCGACGGCAAGCTCTACGTTGGTACCGAGAACGGCAAGTTTTTCATTCTGAAGCCGCACAATGACCGGCTGGAAAAATTGAGCGAAGTTTCGTTTGCCAAGCCGGGTGAAAACGAAGACGACAGTGAGAAAGTGCTCGGCTCGGTGGCGGTGAGCGAGGGGCGAGTGTTTCTGGTTACGACCAAAGCCACCTACGCGATTGGGAAGAAGCAGGTAGGCCCGGCGGTTGCACTGCCCTCGCCGAAGAATGCTCCGCCGGGTGCGGCGGTTGCCTTTGTGCAAGTGGTGCCGGCCGAACTCGTGCTGGTCCCGGGCCAG
>JBBRIO010000521.1:0-4036 GCA_038220855.1 Bryobacterales bacterium
ATAGCTGCGTTTTTGTTCGCGGTTTGGCCCCTGTCGGCAGCCTTGCTGCCGGAGGGACTGGAACTGCACTCCCGGAAGTCGACGACCACTCTGGCAGCGGCCGACCCGTCCCTGTGGAAGGAGTATGGCTTTCAGGAGGGCGAAAGCGCGGTTTATGAAGGGCAGGGCCGGGCGGATGCCAAGGGCGTCTTTGGGCCGGTAAAGTCTTTTTCGGTTTCGGCGTGGCGGTTGCGGGATTCGACGGCAGCGATGGCTTTGTGGCAGATTTTGCGTCCGGTTGACGCGAAGCCCGTCATGGATGGGCCGACCAAGGTGGCTGCGCGGTCCGGACAGCGACTCCTGTTGACCTATGGCAACTATATCCTTCAGTTCGATGGATATAGCCCGGAGGCAGAGACGGTCCATCAACTGGCTTTGCATTTGCCGCGGTTTGAAAATGCGGCTCTGCCGGCTCTGGTGAGCTTTCTGCCGACGGAGGCGCGGGCGTTAAATTCGGAGCGGTATATCATTGGTCCGATTGGTTTAGAGCGATTTGCGGCGCAGGTTCCGCCATCGGTGGTTGGGTTTCATTTCGATACGGAGGGCGTGGTGGGGCGATTTGTGGATCGGGATGGGCCGGTGGATTTAGTCGTGTTCGCCTATCCGAATCATCAGATCGCGCAAAAGCAGATTTCGGCTTACCAGGGTTTGGCGGGCCTGACGGCGGCTCGGAGCGGTCCGTTGGTTGGGGTCGTCTTGAAGGCCCCCAACGCGGATGCGGCACAACGGGTGCTCGCGCAGGTTCGCTACGAAGCGACGATCACGATCAACTCGAAGCCCGCTCCCCCGAAGGAGAATATCGGCGACATGATTTTGGCGATCGTGCAGTTGGCCGGGGTGCTGATTGGCGGGGCGGTGGTAGCTGGATTGCTGTTCGCGGGGATCCGGTTAGCGACCGGCGGCGGATTCGGGAACATTCGAGGACGGCAAGACGAGGTGGTCTCGCTTTCGATCGACCGAGACGTGGCGAAACGCCCGTAACTGCGTCTAGTTTCTAGAGTTTGGCGAGAAAGCGGCCATTTTTAGACAGGTTTAGCACAGCTTTTCAACAGCTTTGCCTCTGCGTAATTGCTTCCTTAAGTGATTGATAATAAGCGGGTTATTGTCGGCAAAAAACGGTTGTTTTTTTGCTTGACTCTTTCGTCCCTAAGCCGTAACATCCAATCACATACAGGATTCGCGGCATTGCGATGCCATCGAGCCTGATTCTCCCTAAAACATCCCGACGGCGACCCTGTCGGTAGTGTCCGCTAGGCCCCGCGTGATTTCGGGGCCTTCGGTTTTTGCGGGATGGAGCTTCATGAAGTGGAATACCATATTGGTATGCGGCGACGCGGTTGGTTGGCGATTGCATTCGGCGGACTGGCGGGATGTTCGAAGCCGGAGGCGGAGGTGCCCCGGAAGATCCATGTGCCGCGGGCGGTGACACCGATGCCGGAGCTTCCGGCCACAGCCGGCAGCGACGAGAAGGGGTTTGCGGAAATCACGTGGGCGATGCTGCGGGGGCTGGATGCGCGGACGGGGATGGCGAATCCGTTGCTCGAGTTGGTGGCGGGAACGGATGTGAAGCTGGCCGGATACATGGTCCCGTTCGATGACGGGTTTGAAGAAGTGACCGAATTTTTGATCGTCCCGACGGCGGGGGCTTGCGTGCATACGCCGCCTCCTCCGGCAAACCAGATCGTCTATGCGACGATGGCGACCGGAAGGGCGGCGAAGGTGGAGCTGATCTACAGCGTGTGGGTGAGCGGCCGGCTGGAGATTGCTTCGACCGATAGCCCATACGGGCAGGCAGGGTTTAAGCTGGGTGCGGTGAAGATCGAACGACGCGGCTAAGCTTTGAGCCAACGATCGAACCAGGCGAAAGCGTCTTTCTGCATGGTGGCGTCGAACTTGTGGGGCCCGTCGTAGAAGTTGGCTTTGTAGCGATCGGCGGCACCGGCCTTCTTGTAAACCTCGGTGAGGATGCGGTCGGCACGCTCCATTTCGGGCAGGGTGAAAAGCGAATCCTGACGATTGTTGAGAACTAAAACAGGATTGGGCGCAGAGAGGCCGAGTATCTCGGGATAGTCAAGATCTTTCGGAAGGCCGGGGACATAACACATCCAGGTATGGGTATGGCACTTATTGAGTAAGTAGTCCCGCCAAGTGGTCATCATGCCGACGGCGCAGGAGCAGCGGATCCGTTCGTCGGCGCCGGCGAGCATCACCGTGCGGAGACCGCCGCCGGAGAGCCCGGCGCAGCCGAGGCGGGTAGCGTCAACGTCGGGGCGGGCGGCCAGGTAATCGAGGGCGCGTTGGTCGTCATAGACAAAGGTGCCGGGCCAAGTGAGGCCGGCGGAGAAAAGGCTTTTTGCGACGATGTGCTCGTGGTTGCCGGCCCATTGGTTGTATCTGGTGATTTCGTCTTCGGCCTCCGGGTTGGCTTCGACCATATTGGTGCGGATGTTGGCGGGTACGTCGGCCCAGCGGACTCTGCGGCTGCCGAAGGTGAAGGTATCGTGGACGATGACGACGTAGCCGCGGCGGGCGAGTTCATTGGCCCAAGCGAAGCCACCATAGTAGTGATCCTGGTGGCGGATCATGAGGGGGTGCGGGTCGCGGGACATGCGGGTGATTTTGCGGAGTCCGAAGTACTTGTTACCGCCGTGGTCGTGGAGACCGACGATGCCGGGGAGTTTGCCGGTGGCTTTGGCGGGCTTGAGGACGAGGGCCTCGGTGGGTGGTCCGTAGGGCAACTGCCATTTGAGATGCTCGATGGCGAGACCGTCGAATTCCAGATGGTGTTCGACAATGGGGCGCGGCGAGGCGGGCGGGGCGAGGGAAACGATCGCTTCGTGGAAGCGGGCGCGGGCGACGGCTCGCCAGGCGTTCACATCCTGAAACATAGGCTGTCGGAAAGAGAGCCGGGGCGGGTCGGGGATGGTTCCCGCGGCCCATTCGCCATACGCGCCGAGCATATTCGGAGTCATAGTCTGGATCATATCGTAACTTGACGTGAGAGAATGACGAATAGCAATCCATGCGCCTGTTTTGGTCCTTTCTCTTCGCCAGCGCCCTTTGGGCACAGACCCCGAACCCGGTGCAGTGGACGGTTACTGCCGTCGCTGCGAAGGCTGAGTCCGGGTCGCCGATCCGTTTGAAGTTGGCCGCGGCCATCGAGCCGGGCTGGCACCTTTATTCGATTACGTCGCCGGTGACGGCGACGGCGACCAAGATAACGGCCCCCTTTGAGGTGACCCGGACGTTGCAGCAGAAGGTGGAGGCGAAGTTCGACGCCGTAGCCGGGGCAACGACGGAGAGCTATGAGACGGCGGCGGTGTTCTACGTGGACGGCGTGCTGAAAGCAGCGGTGAAAGACCTGGAAGTGGTGATCCGGTCGAGCGCTTGTAATGACCGGCTTTGCCTGCCGCCGAAGAAGCGAACGTTTCCGATCGTGCTGAAGATAGGGGTACCGGAGACGACGGTCCCGGAGGGATTTGCGGAGGCCAAGGCGGCTGCTCCGGCGGCGGCGGCAGTAGCGGTGCCGAAGGCCGCCCCGGCCAAGGAGAATTTGTCGAGCTTCCTGCTCTTGGCGTTCGGCCTGGGCTTGGCGGCGGTTTTTACGCCGTGCGTGTTCCCAATGATCCCTTTCACCCTCTCGTACTTCATCGGGCAAGGCGATAAGAAGGGTTCGCTGTCGCAGGCGATTGTGTTCTGCCTGGGGATCGTCGTGCTGTTCACCGGGATGGGCGTTATTCTGTCGGCGGCGCTGGGGCCGTTCGCGGTGGTGCAGTTGAGCGCGAATCCGTGGGTGAACCTGACGATTTCGGCGGTGTTCTTCGCGTTTGCGCTTTCGATGCTGGGTGCGTTTGAGATTATGCTGCCTTCGGGATTGCTGACGAAGTTGAACCAGGCGTCGGAAGGGGGCGGGTATCTCGGCGCGTTGTTAATGGGCTTGACGTTTTCGCTGACCTCGTTTGCGTGCGTGGGTCCGTTTGTAGGGACCCTGCTGGCG
>JBBRIO010000522.1:0-4027 GCA_038220855.1 Bryobacterales bacterium
GAGGAGGCTCAGCTTTTTGAGGCTAATGCTCCAGGAGAGGATAGACGCAGCGAGCAGCAGGAGCAAAACAGCGAAGGGGATGGGCTTGCTGGGGTCGATGAGGTCGAGGATGCGGATTTCGAGCAGAATAAAGGCCACGGAATCTTCATCATAAACGGTTCAGAGCCTTGGGGACAATGGTTTCACCCCAGAAACGAAACATTTCACTTGTCAAATGTTTGCGCCGGCGACGCCGCGAACCGGAGCACAGGCGCTATAATCTGGGCTAAATGCTACTGGAACTCGTCGTGGAGAACTATGCGGTGGTGGAGCGGCTGCGCGTTCCGTTTCATCCCGGCTTGAATGTGATGACCGGAGAGACGGGCAGCGGCAAGTCGATTGTGGTGGACGCCCTGGGATTGTTGCTGGGCGGGCGCGCTTCGGTGGAGATGATCCGGTCGGGCGCGGAGAAGGCGCGCGTGTCGGGGATCTTCGAAAAACCGCGTGCGGCGGCCTTCGGGATGGTGCTGGCCGGGGTGGGCATCGATTCAAGCGAAGAAGAGATTCTAATTGAGCGCGAGATTCTTGCCAATGGCAAGAGCCGCGCCTACATTGACTCGCGGCCAGTGACGGCGGCGTTTTTGAAGGAGATTGCGCCCTGGCTCGGCGATATCCACGGTCAACATGATCAGCAGCGCCTTTTCTCGCACGAAGCACAGCGGGACATGGTGGACGAATTCGGCCATAGCCAAGGCGCCGTGGAGCAGGTGACGTTAGTCTACGAGAAGTGGCGTCACGCGGGGCAGGAACTCGACGAACTCGACCGGCAAGAGCAGGAGCGGCTGCGGCTGGCCGATCTGTGGGCCTTTCAGAAACGCGAGATCGAGACTGTCGCGCCCCATCCGGGCGAGGACGCCGACCTTGAGCAACAACGCCGCATGCTCTCGAATGTGAATCGGCTCGCCGAGAGCGCGACGGCGGCTTACGACTCTTTGTATGACTCGCCGGATAGCTGCTTGGCCGGACTACGGGCGGCCATCAAACGCATGGACGACTTGTGCCGCATTGACGAGAAGATGATCCCGGTACGCGAGGCGTTGAAGCCGGCGGCGATTGCCATTGAGGACGCCTCCCAAGAGTTGCGCGACTATCTGGGGCGGCTCGAAAGCGATCCGGCGCGCCTCGAAGAGGTGGAAAACCGCTTGGCGGCGCTCGACAAACTGAAGCGCAAGTACGGGCAGTCCATTGGCGAGGTACTCGAATTTTTGAGTAGCATCAGCCGGCAATTGTCGGCGGCCGAGTCAGCCGGCGAGCGCCGCGAGGAGCTAAAGAAGGAGCAGGCCAAGTTCGCCCGCGAGTATGAGACCGTGGCGGGGGCGCTGACCGAGACGCGGAAGAAGACCGCACGCAAGCTCGAAAAGCGCGTAGAGACAGAACTGGGGCAATTGGCCATGGAGCGCACCGCCTTTCGGGCCGACATCACGCCCGCGGCGTGGAGCGGGCATGGCATGGACGCGGTGGAGTTCCTAGTGTCGGCTAACTTGGGCGAGGCGCCGAAATCACTCGAGAAAACGGCCTCCGGCGGCGAATTGTCCCGCATTGCGCTGGCCTTGAAGACCTGCCTCAACGAGGTAAAGAAGCAGACCATTCCGCCGACCTTGGTCTTCGACGAAGTGGACGCCGGCATCGGCGGATCGGTGGCGGTGAGCGTCGGCAAGCGGCTGAAACAGTTGGCCGGTAATCAGCAGGTGCTGTGCGTCACCCATTTGGCGCAAATCGCGGGCTACGCCGATCATCAGTATTATGTGGAGAAGCGCGAGCAGAAGGGCCGCATCGTGACGTCGATCCAGGAATTGACGCGCGAGGCGCGCATCGCGGAACTGGGGCGCATGATTGCCGGCGGGGATTTGACGCCGGAGACGCTGAAGACGGCGGAACAGATGCTGCGGAGTTGAGACTCACGCCCGTGTAGACTGAACAGTAGGAAGCCATGGAAGTAGTTACCGTTGAATCGATACCGATTGTCCTCGGCCGGGAGGAAGATGGCCGCTGGTGGGCCGACATCCAATCCATGCCGGGCGTAATGGCCTATGGTGACACCCGGGATGCCGCCATCGCCAACGTCCGCGCCCTGGCCCTGCGCGTCGCCGCCGATTGCATCGACCACGGTGAGGAAGTCCCCGAACCCTTCGCGAAAGTCTTCCAGGTGGCATGAGCCGTTGGCCATCCGTCAAGGCGAAAAGACTCTTAGCCGCACTACTCCGGATCGGTTGGAGCGTGGCCTGGCAACGTGGCTCTCACCTGCGCCTTACGCGAAGTGACTGGCCAAACTACACGTTCGCGTTTCATGACAGCGATGAAGTCGGCCCGAGCCTGCTAGCTCAAATCGCCAAGCAGACGGGGCTCAAGCCTCAAGATTTGTGACGAGGGTATGCCGTTACACTCGGGATCGGTTTGAAAATGCTTCGGAAATTGATCAGGACCTCCCACCCGCACCAGCGCTCCGTTGGCCGCAGCAACCTCGCTGGAATGAGGCGGCGATAGGGCACACTGACTGGAAATGCCACGCGCCTTATCCGACATTCGACGGAAGTCTGGAGGCGACCTCATACTGGCAGTGGATCCATTTAACGAATGAGAGCAAAGCCCATGGAGCCGTGACTATCGGCAAACAACGGAGCGTGCAGGCGATGTATCGTAACATCAGCTCCCCAGCCATCACGTGAAAAGTTCCTTTCCGCGAACCGCCTTCCAGTCGTAATGCGAACCAACGCAGGGCCGGGGCCAATACCATCGCGGACGCTCCGACGGTGACGAATAGTGCCCCAAGGGTGAAGAGCAACTTCACACTTGGGCTTCCTGGCATCACAGCTACGGCGAATTCCGGCAAGAGCTCACACATCAGGATGGCGAATTGCCACGCCAGATACGTCTGAAGTTTGCCAGTGAACCGAAGAAACTGCCGGAGTCACCGAGTGTCGTTCCAACGACGTTTTGGATTATCTGAAAACTAAAGTTGGCGGATATCAGCGAGCAAACAACTTTTGCTACCTGCTGCTGGAACGGATCAGTCGTCGAGGTTTGCAGGTATATGCCGACCCAGAAAATGAACCCGATACCGCGGATAGGCGATTTGATTTGGTCAATTGCCAGGTAAGATGTCACTTTTGTGCCGTCTGAGAAATGAAGGCATGAGTAATACCAATCGACGTATTTCGTGAACACCAAAGGCGAGCGAATCATCAATACAATGGCGAACATCATCCAGAGAGATTTACCAAGAAGACGAAGCGCGCCAGATTCAAACTGTAAGTGGTTTACCGGCATTGATCATCCCCTGTGGGCATACAACCTACACACTGTTGAACCAATTCCATACGAGCAGGGGCGGAAGTCGGCGCGACGGCGATCAGAATGGCGGTAGCGGCAAGGGCAAGTGAGAAGCGGTTTTTTGGCATCCTACTTATAAGTGCAATTCGAAGACGATTCCTCTCATTTATTTTTCGGGAATCGCGATTTTTTTCTGAAGTTTTGAGGCGTGGCTAGAAGAAAGTGTCGACCTTCACAACAGAATCAGGCGCGGCGAGCGGCGCGGCGGACTCGGACTCGGCATAGACTTTGACGTCCTGGTATTTACCCGCCTGCGGCTGGCGGTGGACGATGAGGCGGCGGTTGGTGACGTCCAGGACCCAGTATTCGGGGATCGCGGCACGGGCGTAGAGGGCGGCCTTCGCGCTGAGGTCGAAGGCCAGGGTGGTGTCGGAGACTTCGGCGACGAGGCGGACTTCGCTGGCTTTGGGTCTCGGAGCGAGTTCGAAGAATGAGTGCGCGAGAACCACCGCATCCGGCTCTGGATCGCTGGAGGAATTGTCTTCCGGGCGCACGTCGATCGGAATCTCCTGGACGGCGGTACGTCCGCGAAAGACGGATTGCAACCATTCCATCAGCAGGATGAGGGTGCGGATATGCAAGTGATTCTTGCCCATTTTCCTGACTAGCTCTCCGTCGATGAGTTCGTAATGGTGCAGGTCGAACAGGCTGCTCATTT
>JBBRIO010000523.1:0-4020 GCA_038220855.1 Bryobacterales bacterium
TGGGGCAGATCTGGGTGTATGAGCCCGGAGCGGAGACGCTGACGCTTCTGTTTGAGACGCCGCAACTGCACCTGATGGATTTCCCCGATAACATTTGCGCATCGCCGCGCGGGGGGTTGGTGATTTGCGAGGACGGCGGTGGGGCACAGCATCTGCTGGGGTTGAACACGGCGGGCGAGTTGTTCTATTTTGCCAAGAATATTTTCAACTCTACCGAGTTCGCCGGCGCGTGTTTCAGTCCGGACGGAGAGACGCTGTTCGTCAATATTTATGGGCGAGCCTCGACGCGAACGACGCAGCCATACAAGAGCCCGGTGCTGGTTCCCATTGGATCGGAAGCAGGCGAGAAGGCGCTGACGCTGGCGATATGGGGTCCGTGGGGAGGTGGATTGCTTTAACCGTCTGTCGGAGATAGATTGTGGGGCACCTAGATAGGCCGCCAGGATCTTTGGATCGAGCGCCGTAATCAGCGGCGCTATCGGCTCTTTCCCGGGAGTTGAGGGTAAGATTTTATCTATGGCCCCACAGGTGAAGCTGATCTCAAAACTTTCGCGTCTGTTTGACGCAAAGATCCGGAGTCGTGGACTTCACTGTTTTCAGGAGCAGCGCGTCCGCATTCTGAAAGGCTCAGGTCGTCGGCCCTGTGCAGGTCGGCGTTCATGCGGGCTTTCAGGACGGGGATGCGACGCAAAAGGGCGTTAATGGTGAACTTTTGGCGAGTAAGGATGGGTAACTTCTCGCGAGTGCCGAAACTATTGGATCTTAACCTGAGCAGCCGCGATGCAATCGCCGCTTGGCGAGTAGAGTGGGATCAGATTTCAGACCTTAATTCCAATCAGTTCGCCGGGTTTAGACACACCTGGACCTCGGCCGCTCGAACCTCCGCCAGCCTGGGCCAGATTGCCCGTCTTGATTTCATCGCGCCGTCGACTCGGGCAGGCTCGCCAGCGGTAAGCCGCACCGCATGAAGCAGCGGCTCGCCCACATGGTTACGATAGGAGTTATAGCCCTCCCGCCAAGTGACGAGTTGGCAAAGCCGATTGCGCAGATGTCAGACTCGGAAATCGACGAGTGGCAACGATCTCTAGTAGACCGAGGCATTGCTCCCCTTCTGAAGCGTTATCCCCATCGGCCCGACGGAATGTCCGTTCGTTTCGACGCGGTCTCCAGGACCGTTATCGAAGAAGGCGTCGATGGCATCGAAACCACTCTTTTCTTGCGCGATGGAAAGCTCAGTCGCACCGGTTCGACCGGCAGCGGCCCTCTGAACTTACTGGGAGGTTCCAACTGATTAGTGGCTTGGGGGCCGCTGGGGGCGTTGTGTGTGGTTTTGGACTGCCTGGCTCAGTGACCCAAGGACTTATTGGGCAGCTTGTACAAACGACGAACGAAGAAGAGAGCAAAAAGTCCGGGGAAAGCGATAATTCAGGCAAGGACTAGCGCAGAAACTGCCGATGCCTTCGCCCAAAGTCGCAGTCATTGCTGGCCCGAACGGCTCAGGGAGTCCGGCCAAGAGCGGAAGAACATCGAGGTGGCTAATCAGTCCCAGGCTCTTCGAGAGGAGACCGTCAAGCACTGTAGGAATTTTGGAGTCGAAACAGTCTTCAGCCGCACCTAGCAGTGGCTTGACTTTATCGACCTGCTTAGGCGGTACGAATGCGGTTCCTGGCTCATCTGTTTTTCCGCCGAAGCCCCGATGTTGAACTGAGGGCAGGTGGACCTAGGTATGGAACTGGGTGGGCGCCCGGTTCCTCACGCGAAGGTCGTCTCGCACTACGCTGGCTCGCGGTGTGCCGGAAGTCCTGGCTCACTGTCAGTCGATGCTCGCCCATAGGTCAGGAGTTTAGCGCGGTTCTGGCTTAGGCCAGCCCGTTGCTACACTACCCCTTTCAAAGAGTCCGTGCGGTTTTCCCGCACACGGATTACCGATGATCTTCTGGATGTGGCGTTCGTTCTACCCGAGCGCACTGGGCACACAGCCATAGTCTGATAGAGAAGTTGTCGCGGGTTTCAGGGGGGTTGTTCGCCGTTACCGGTTCAGACACGCTTGGCGAACCGCTACCCACGCCCATGCTTCCTGCAAGGGCGCGGGTAGCACTCTACCTGGTTCTAGTCCCGCCGCCGCCAAGCTCCCACTCCCAACAATCCCGCCCCCAGCAACAAAAACGTCGACGGCTCCGGGGTCTCCGTATTCATCACCCGCAGGGCCGCAAACCCAAATCCAAACAGAGTCTGTGAGTAGCCTACTCCTTGATCGGGAACATAAAACATCACCCCACCCGCCGACTGGCCAGCGCTAGCCGCCAACATGGAATTTGCCAACCCCAACACTTGGCTATCGGTCCCCGCCTGGGATTTCACCCGGCCGTCACCGAACCCATTCCCGCCGTCGAACACGATATCCCAGGTCGCCAGTTGGAAAGCAGCCGCCTGCCAGCTTTGGGAGATCGAACTTTCATACTGAGCCAACATCCAAGCCAGCCGTGACCCATATGTCAGGCCGCTCGCTGCCATTGCGGTCACCGGCACCGCGTCATTTCGCAAAAATACCAACGGATCCGAGCAAAACAACAAGGCCTCGGAACCATCATTAAACCGGACGCCAATTTGTCCGGTATACATTGAAGTGGAGTTGCCATCCAGAGACAACGCAGTGGTCTGGAAAAGTGCGGGTATCGAACCGTCATAGGTCATCGTGATACCGAAGCAGGAGGAGAAGGCGAACATCATCGCCAGGAGAGCTTTCATGCCCTTTGCAATGCAAAACGCCTGCCAATCGCGCCGTCCCATAGAATCAACTACTTACTAACTTCCTCCATTCCCACAACGGAAAGCTGTTTCAGGACGGAACACCGTTTTCGCTCTCTTGTAAAGCGCTAACTTAGACAAATGAAGGTAGTTAGTGCCCTCATTGGGGGGTAGTTGACGCCTCCCGTAGAGCTCCTCGGCTCAGAATGAGAACTTAGCTGTGAATTGAATCGGTCTTGGATAATTTACTTGATTATTGCCCTGACTCTCTCTTGAGGAACCGCGGGCAACGGAGACCGGGGCGTGGGGGTTTCTGATGGTTTGGCGGACCGCTCCGGTCCCTGCCCGCTCTTGAGGAACCGTGGGCAACGGAGGCCGGGGCGTGCGGGTTTCTGATGATTTGGCGGACCGCTCCGGTCCCTGCCCGCTCTTGATGAACCTCGGGCAACGGACAGCCTCCGGCTCGGCAGGGTGGGCGAGTTCTTCGCCTATTGGGGGCGTGCCGGAGAGGACTGTGCGCCTCTTAGGATGGACGGCGCAGACAAAGGGCGCTGTTCTTGCTTCCGAAGGCGATACAATTGGCGACGGCGGTTTCGATAACGAGAGGGCGGCTGACGCCGGGGACATAGTCGAGATCGCAGTCGGGATCGCTTTTTTCGAGGTTGATGGTGGGAGGCACGACCCCGTCGCGCATGGCGAGTAAACATACGGCCACGCCGGCGGCTCCACTAGCGCCTTGGGGATGCCCGATGAGGCTTTTCACGGACGAGCCACAGAGCCGGTAGGCATGATCGCCGAAAGCGAGTCGAACGGCTCGCGATTCGATGCGGTCGTTCAGCTGCGTAGAAGTGCCATGATAATGCACGTACTGCACACCCTCTGGCGGCACGCCCGCCTCGTCCAGAGCCATCCGCATGGTACGGGCCGGTTCTTCCCCGCATTCTTCGAGCCGGACGCGGTGGTAGGCCTCGCAGGTGGATCCGTAGCCGCCGATCTCTCCGAGGATCGTGGCTCCACGAGCGATGGCCCGCTCGCGGTCTTCGAGGACAAACATCCAGGCCCCTTCGCCGACGACAAAGCCGTCACGGTCGCCGGAGAAGGGGCGGGAGCCTCGGGCCGGCTCCTGATTCCAGCTTTGGGTCATGATGCGCATCATTTGAAAGCCGCGGTGAATGAGCGGGGCCAACGGGGAATCAACTCCGCCGGCGAGCATGCAGTCGATCATGCCGCATTGGATCTGGCGGAAGGCGTAGCCGATGGCATCGGTGGACG
>JBBRIO010000524.1:0-4015 GCA_038220855.1 Bryobacterales bacterium
CCCCGTGTATGCGTTGTAGTATTCCACCCCACCCCCCGTATTCGCCGACCAACTCCCCACCATATCCTTCGCCGTCACCGCAAACTTGTTATAAACCAGCATCTTATCAAAATCATTCGGGTGCCCAAACTGCTGCCGGTACGCCGCCTGATTCGGGCTCACGGCCACCACCACCCGCGCCCCGCCCGCATAAATCACTTTCAGCGCCACATGGCAAGGCTTCCCGCTCCGCTTATCCACCGCGTTGGCTTCGATAAAGTAAACCGGCGGATAACTTACCCCTCCGGCCCAAACCTGCGCCGGTCCCACCTGGAAAAACGGCGTCACCGCCTGCGACCAATAGTACTCCGCGGGCCCCACCGTATTCGGCCGGCCCTTCTCCCGGACCTCATTCACATAATGCAGCTGCACCTCCGTCGACGCCTTCGTCACCTGCACAAACTCCCCCTGCGCCGTCGCCTTCCATCCATCGTCGAAGTTCGTATTGAACTTCGTCATCAACATTCCCATCCCCCCCGGCGCCGGAGCCGGAGCCACCGCGTTCACCACCACCGACTTCATCAATGCGCCCACCGCCTCCGCAAACGAGTTGTCATTGAAGTAATGGACAATACTGTAAGTCCGCCCCTGCCCGGTTCGCGTGCTCACTACCACCGTAAACCGTAACTTCTGCACCGTCGCCGTGCCCGCCCCCGTCGTCACCTCCCATCCGTCCTCACTCGCCGACTGCGCCGACTCCGGCTTAACCAACCCATGTTTTGCCGCATGAATCCGCCATGCGTTCTCCACGTCGTTCTTATGCGAGCCCGTCGAAGCCTGCATCGGAATCAAGAAGCTATCGCAATACTTCCCTCCGGCTTCTCTCTTCACCGCCGCCCAATCCGCAGTCTTCTGCACCGTCCACCCTGTCGGCACCGAAAACGTAAAAGCGTCAAATGTGTCTGCCCAGCCAGTCAAACCGGCCAGCCCGGCCAGGAATGCGAAACGAACCGAAAAGTGCATGAAGCTGTGACTCCTTACAGCTCCCAGTTTAACTTTTTCCCGTTCACTGTAATCTCCCGGTACCGCGGCGGCCAAGCCGCCGGCTTCATCTGCCCGCTCCACCCCGCCCAAGCCTCCCGCAGCTCCTTAACCACCTCCGGATTCGCCCCGCTCAAGTCCTTTGTCTCCCCAATATCCGCCGCCAAATCATACAGCCCCAGTAATTCCTCCCCAAACTCCAGTAACTTCCATTTCCCCTTTCTCACCGCCCGCGCTTTCCCCGCCCGCCAGAACAAAACCTCGTGCGGCCTACCCCCCTTATTCAAATACGGCAGCAAATCCACCCCGTCCATCGCCGGTCCTTTCACCCCCGCCGCCGCCAGCATCGTCGGCAGCAAATCCCGCGACACCACCATCTCCCGATACGTCTTCCCCGCCGGCACCTTCCCCGGCCACCGCAGCACGAAAGGAACCCGAATCCCGCCCTCGTAGTAAGTCATCTTCTCGCCGTTCAAGGGCCCATTCGTCCCCGCCCCTGTCTCCTCCGGGCATCCGTTGTCGCTCAAAAACACAATCAACGTATCCCGTTCCAACCCCAACTCCTTCAACTTACTCACCACCCTTCCCACCCCATCATCCAGCGCCACCGTCATCGCCGCCAACATCCGATGCTTCCTATCCGGAATCCCCGCCACCCGGTCCACATACTTATCCAGCGCTTGCAACGGCGTATGAATCGCGTTCGGAGCAAAATACAAGAAAAATGGGGCGCTCTTGCTCCGCTCGATAAACTGCGCCGCCTCTTCCGCAAACGCGTCCGTCAAGTACCGATCCTCGACCACCTCCGTCCGCCCCCGCCAAATCGGGGCCGCCCGCTCGCGCGGCTTCGCCGTCACAAAATCATTCCCGCCCGTCAAAAAACCAAAAAACTCATCAAACCCCCGCTCCAGCGGATGGAACCCGGCCCTCACTCCCAAGTGCCATTTCCCCACCGCCATACTCCGGTACCCCGCCGCCTTCAAATACTCCGGCGCAATCTTCACCCCCGGCGGCAATCCAAACCCAATCTCCGCCTCCCGCTCCACCGACCCCGAGTTAAACTCATGTCCGAATCGATGTTGATACCGCCCCGAGAGCAGCGCCGCCCGCGACGGGCTGCACACCGCACACGAAACGTAGCCATCCGTAAACCGCGTCCCCTCCCGCGCCAACCCGTCAATATGCGGCGTCGGCACGTCCGTCGACCCATAGCATCCGATATCCCCATATCCCATATCGTCCGCCAGCAAAATTACGAAATTCGGCTTCCGCGGCCCCGCCGCCAACGCGCTCAAGAATACTCTACGGGTCATCATTGAGCCCAAGTCTATGCCATGACCGGCCTGACGGTCAACTGACCGTCCATGGTCACGCCAAGTCGTTAAACTGCCCGTAAATGGCCTATTCTCGATTGGCCCTCCGTTTGCAAACTTAATTAACATGCAGCTATATCCAATCCGAACATCCTTAGCGCTCCTCCTGGCCGCGGGTGCCATCAGCCTCCAGGCACAATCGAATGAACCCAAGCCCAAAGCGGATAACACGCGCGTCAACCAACGCGACCAAAAGCGCGGCGAGGCCACCGCCGACCAGCAAAAGATGAACCCCGCCGATCGGGAACTCACTGCCAAGATCCGGCGTTCTCTCATGGCCGACAAATCGCTCTCCATGTACGCCCACAACGTCAAAATCATCTCGCAGAACGGCATGGTCACCCTTAAAGGACCGGTCCGAACCGACATGGAAATGCAAACTGTTCTCGCCAAGACTGTCGAGATAACCGGCAATCTTAACAAAGTTGTCAACGAAATGGCGGTCGCCCCGGCCACCTCCAAATAACAAAAGGAATCATTATCATGGGAACACTACAAACATCAGTTTTCGGTATCTATAAGAGCAGCGGAATGGCCGAACGCGCCGTCGACGAGTTACTGCGCACCGGGTTCGCAAACGGAGATATCTCCGTCCTGCTCCCCGATCAGGCGAGCACCCGCGACTTCGCTCACGAAAAGAATACTAAGGCCCCGGAAGGCACCACCGTCGGTGTTAGCGCCGGCGGAGCCATCGGCGGCACCCTCGGCCTGCTCGCCGGCATCGGCGCCCTCGCCATCCCCGGAGTCGGTCCCTTGATCGCCGCCGGCCCCATCATGGGCGCTCTCGCCGGCTTGGGCGTCGGCGGAGCCGTCGGTGGCATCATCGGTGCCCTCGTCGGCATGGGCCTTCCGGAATTCGAAGCCAAACGCTACGAAGGCCAAATTAAGGCCGGAGGCGTCCTTCTCTCCGTCCACTGTGATACCTCCGAACGCATCGCCCGCGCCAAAGAAATCCTCGCCCAAACCGGCGGGGACGACATCTCCTCGGCCGGCGAAGCCACCGCCGACTACCCAGCCGCCACCCGCGGAGCAGCGGTTTAACCAATGACTCGTGCCCTAAGCGTCTTCCTCGTCGGCCTCGGCCTCTTAGCTCTCGCTTGGGGCACCCTGGCCGTCGACACCAACCTCCACTTAGTAGAAGCGCCTCTCTCCCCCGTCGTGGGCGGATTGGCGCTCCTCGGTGGAGCCATCCTCGCCATCAATCCCAAGCGCTTGTAACAAAAAGGAAAAAATCAAAATGCTACTCCTACTCATTCTCTTGATCCTCTTCTTCGGTATTGGCGGTGGCTACTACGGTCACAGCCGCTGGGGCGTCGGCGGCGGCGCGGGCATCGGTTTTGGCACCGTCCTCGGCATCCTCCTCATCGTCTACCTAATGGGAGGAGTACGCTAGCGACAAACTATGGCATCCTCATAGTTAGTCCCCGTGCTCCCACACCTCCCCGGCCTCATCGGCATCCACCACTTCGCCCTCGCCGTCCCCGCCGACCAACTCGATTCCCAAGTGGAAGCCTACGAATCGTTAGGCTTCCACGAACTCCACCGAGAAGACGTCCTTGGCTCCGACCAAGTCCGCGAAGTGCTCCTCCACCCCTCCCTCCAACTCCTCGCCCCCCTTTCCC
>JBBRIO010000525.1:0-4003 GCA_038220855.1 Bryobacterales bacterium
CCGTACCTTCCGCTTGTGCTCGACCGCCGATCGTGATAGTTATTCGAACCATGCTCAGACTCAGTCTCGTACTCTTGCTGATATCGCTTCCAGGTTTTGCGCAAGTGGAGCGCGCCTCAATCGTCGGATCCATTACCGACAAGTCCGGTGCTCTAATGGCCAATGTCGAAATAGCCGTCACCAACGAAGCAACCAATTCGGTCGTTCGCCTCGCCACCGACGGCGCGGGAACCTTCTCCGTCGTCAACCTCATCCCCGGCGGCTATACCGTCCAAGCGTCGCGGGCCGGCTTTCGGAATGTGGTCTACCGGAACTACGTTTTGCAAGTCAGCCAAGCCGCCCGCCTCGACATCCAGATGGAACTCGGCGATGTCGCCCAGGCAGTGGAAGTCACGGGCGCCGCCCCGCTGCTCCAAACTGAGAACGCCTCGGTCGGCCAAGTGATCTCGCGCGAAGCGGTGCAGTCTCTACCCTTGAACGGCCGCAACTTCGTGCAATTGGCCATCCTTGCGCCAGGCGTCACCGGGCTCGACTACGCCCAGCCGAACACCATTAACTCCGGCCGCCGCCCGGATGAGTTGCGCCCCGGCGGCACCGCGCTGGCCGCTAACGGAGCCCGCAGCACTTCCAACCAGGTTTTGATCGATGGTATCGACAATACCGAAATGATCTCCCAAACCTTTGTCGTCCGGCCGGCCGTTGAAGGCATCCAGGAATTCAAGGTGCTCACCAACAACGCCGGGGCCGAGTACGGCCGTTCGGCCGGCGCTGTCGTCGTCATCACGTCAAAGTCGGGAGGAAACGAATTTCACGGCTCGCTCTTCGAATTCCTCCGCAACGACCGCTTGGACGCCCGAAACTTCTTCGCCCGGTCCGACCTGAAAATACCGCCGTTCAAGCTGAACCAGTTCGGCGCGGCCCTGGGCGGGCCAATCAAGAAAAATCGCACCTTCTTCTTTGCCGACTACGAAGCCTACCGGGAAGTCTTCGGCGATAGTCAACTCGTCACCGTGCCCACCGCGGCTATGAAGAATGGCGACTTCCGCGGCGTCACTCCCAACGGAATGTTCGATCCCCTAACTACGCGCGCCAATCCAGCCGGCGGCGCGGCCATCCGCGACCGGTTCCCCAATGACACCATCCCCGCAAGCCGCTTCGACCCCATCGGTTCCGGCCTGGTGCGGATGTGGCCCGATCCTCAGCGCTCTTCCCTCGTCAATAACTACGTCGCCAATCCGGTCAAGCGGTCCAGCCTTCATCGCGCGGATGGCCGCCTCGACCATCAACTCACAAGCAAAGATACTCTCTTTTTTCGCTATTCTATTGACCGCAGTATCATCGTCATGCCCGATACCTTCGACCGCAACATCGGCGGCAACGAAGGCAGCTTCGCCGGTAACAACGACGTGACCGGCCGCAATATCGCGGCTTCCTGGACCCGCGGATTCACGCCGCGCACCATCGGCGACTTCCGCTACGGCTACACCCAGTTCAATAGCGGACTGCTGCCCACTCAGCTAACCAACCCGCTTTGGGCCCGCATCCCCGGCCGTTCCACCAACGATCCGTTCCAGCCCTCGGCGCCCATCGTTGGCACCGCCGGTTACGCGGGGCTCGGCAACACCCGCTCCGCTCCACTCATCCGCGACCAGAAAATGCATGAGATCATCGCCAACGTCTCAACCCTGAAAGGAACCCACAGCTTAAAATTCGGTGCCGATCTCCGTTTCCGCACGGCCGGGGAAACAGCCTCCCCTCCCGGAGAGAGCGCCTTCGGTCGTTGGAACTTCGATCCGGCTTATTCCCGCAATCCCGCCTCGCCCGGCGGTACCGGAGACACCGTCGCCACCATGCTGATGGGCTTTCCCATCGCCCTGCGGCGCGACGTCTTCGTCAATGGTTCCGCCACCCTGAATACCAACGAACTAAACTTCTACTTCCGGGATGAATGGCGCGTCAACTCAAAACTCACCTTGAATCTCGGCATGCACTATGAAGTCAACACGCCATTCGTCGAGCAGAAAGATCAGTGGGTGAACTTCGATCCCGTCTCCGCCCGCCAACTCGTGGCCGGCGTCAACGGCGTGTCTCGATCCGGCAACATCAATACCGACTGGAAAGCCTGGGGACCTCGCGTCAGCTTCGCCTATTCGCTCAACAAGAAAACCGTGTTTCGCGGCGGCTACGGCCTCTTTTACGAACCCCAGGGAAACAACGCCACCAACATCAGGCAGTTCCGCCAGCCCCCATTCGGCTTCGTCATCAATCAGCCTTTCAGCGGTAACGATGTCCCCGCCGTCAACACCTCCCAGGGCTTCCCCACATCCACGGCTGTGCCCAATCTTACCCGTACCCCCACCCTCTACGCCCTCCGGGCCGTTACGCCCAACTTTCGCAATGGGCAAATGCAGCAACTCAACATAAGCGCTCAACGGGAACTCGGAAAAGATATGGTCATGACCGTCGGCTTCGTCGGCTCCGCCGGCGCGCTGCTCAGTTGGGCCCGCAATATCAACCAACCCGACCCCGGCCCCGGGGCGATCGACCCGCGTCGGCCTTTCTTCGGAACCCTGCCCGGCGTCACTAACATCGCGTGGCTGGAAAGTTCCGCCAATTCGGCCTACACTTCCCTCCAAGTAGCCTTCGAGAAACGCTTCTCCAAGGGGCTCTATCTGCTCAGCAATTGGACCTGGGCCCACAGTTTGGATAATGTCGGCGGTGACGGCGGAGCCAACGGCCCCATCCCCCAGGATCCCCGCAACCGCCGTGGCGATTGGGCGAGCTCCAACGCCGACACCCGCCATCGCGTCAACCTTGCCAGCAGTTACCAAATCCCGTTCGGCTCTAAAATGACCTCACCGCTGAAGTACCTCGTCGCCAACTGGGAGTTAGGTGGTCTGCTGGTGGTCCAAAGCGGACTGCCCTTCACCGCCACCGTTCCCGGTTCACCGTCGAATACGGGTGCCGGTTCGCGGGCCAATCCCGTCCCGGGGGCCGACCCCAAGCTCAGCGATCGGTCGATTAACCGGTGGTTCAATACCGCTGCGTTCACAACGCCAGCGGCCTTCACCTGGGGTACGCTTGGGCGGAATACGCTGCGCGGCCCGGGCATCGTCAATGTCGACATGTCCGCTGCCAAGAAGTTCGTTTTCCGCGAGACACGCAGCCTCCAGTTCCGCGCCGAGTTCTTCAACGCGATGAACCATCCCCAATTCGGTCTGCCCGCCGCCACCATCGGAGTAGGCGGCGCGGGCACCATCACATCCACGCAACGTTCTAACCGCCAGATCCAATTCGCGCTCCGGTTCGGGTTCTGACGGCTGCCCTCATCGTTACCCTCCCATGGAACCAACCCCTCCCGCGGAGGGTAACGTCGATCACATTGTGCCGAAATCGGCCTCTTCACGCTGCTTCCCGCCTTCTATCGCCGGCAGTAGCGTCTCCACCGATTGCCGAACCTCCGCATAAGTTCCTTTTCGGTCGCGTCTCAGCCCCCGCGCTCCGGCAAATGGCAGCCCCGCAAGAGAAGCAATTTCAACCGTCCCAATCGCAGAATCCAAGCCGGCCACGCGGGACCAGCGGGAGGACCAGCACTACCGCCAGCACAGCAGTCATTCGGACGGCATCCCCCACCAGGGAATCCACTCTCACCGACGGGAATACGCAGGAACCCTGGCTGCGGGACGTCTTCTTGCGGCTACACTCCGACCGGCAAAGATTGCCGCCTTGTCCCTTCCGCCGCTCGGCGGCCTGTGCACACGCCCGATCGAACTCGACTGCCGGGAGCGGGTTCAACCGCTGCTCTAAGGAACTGTCTACTAATAACATATCCACATTGAAATGTTTTGGACTATACTCGATTCAGTGATTGACATCGCTGGAATCACAGCACGCTACAAGGCTCTGGAACCTGTTCTGGATGAGCGAGCGCGACGGTTGATGGCGGCGGCGGAGAGTCAGGCAATCGGTCGAGGCGGGATTTCAGCGGTGAGTAAGGCGACGG
>JBBRIO010000526.1:0-3996 GCA_038220855.1 Bryobacterales bacterium
ACACGGGCCGAACCGATGAGGAGCTCGTGCGCCATCAGGAGACGATGGTCGTGACCCTATCGAACCTGTTGCCGGCCGGAAAGAAGTACGGCTTGGCGGCCGGTGCGGGGGGCAACGACATCTGCGTCCGTTTAGCCAAGCAGTATCCGCAGCGGTTTAAGTTCTTCGCGAACGAAGCCCCCGACGAGCCGGACGCGCGTCGGACGATCGAGAAATATTTGAAGATGGGCGCGATCGGCATTGGGGAACAAAAATTCCCGCTCGATTGCGATGGCCCCGAGGTGCGCGCCGTCGCCGAACTCGCCCGCGACTTCAAAGTGCCCGTGCTGCTGCACTTCGAACACAACACGTACAACCTCGGCTTCAACCGCTTCTATCGCGTGCTCGAAAAGTATCCGACGGTGAACTTCATCGGCCATGCCCAAACCTGGTGGGGCAACATCGACGCGGCCTTGACGCAGGAAGATCTGTACCCGCGGACCAAGGTGACCCCCGGCGGCATCACGGACACGTATCTGGCCAACTATCCGAACATGTTCGCCGATATGAGCGCCGGCAGCGGCCTGAACGCGCTGCTGCGCGACGAAGATCACGCTCGCGGATTCCTCGATCGCCACCAGAACAAGCTGCTGTATGGCAGCGACTGTAGCGATCGCGATGGCAGAGGCGATCGTTGCAGCGGCGGCAAACAACTCGAAACGATTCGCCGACTGGCCCCGAATAAAGCGGCCGAACGGAAGATCCTTCACGAAAACTCGAAACGGCTGTTCCGGCTCTAATTGAGATAACGAAGGGTGACGGCCGCGGGACCACCGGGGGCGACGGTCAGCTTCTGCGTCAGCGCCCCGAGCGACTCATGCCAAACCGCGAGCGTGTAACTCCCCGGCGGCAGATCCGGCCAAGCGAACTCGCCCTTGGCATCGGTCACCGCGAGGAACGGATGGTCGAGCACGCCTATGTAGGAGCGCATCCAGTTATGCACGTTGCACTTGACCGGAACCATAATTTCCGGCCGGGCGAAGCGTCGTTGCAAGTCCGGCGCGCCGGGTGGCTGCTGCTGGTTCCAATCCCGATTTTCCTTCGGCGTCGGGTGAATATTGTGCGAGACCGGATCGGCATTCTTCACCGTTAGCGTCTGGCCCGTCCGCAGCGCGAGCACGCGCGGCACAAACTGGCAACCCTTCTGTTCCAGCACGACCGCGCCGGTCGCCGGCCCAAAGGTGACACCCTCCAGCCCGGCTTGAATGTAGACGAAAGCGTTTGCCAACCCGCCGTCGGTCGCCACGGCGATCAACTGCTCTTCAACCGGCTCGGCATGTAGCTTTTCGCAGTCAGCTTCGGCGTCCATCGAAATGACTTTGGTTTCTCGCCGGGGGCCGGAGTATTCCACGCGGCCGCTGAGCTTAACGCCGGGCTCCGGCTTTCTCGGCCCACAAGCGGCCAGCAACAAAACGAACCCAAGCGCTAAACCTTTCACGGCTTCTCTCCGGTGAGCGATTCCAGGAAGGCAACCAGGTCGGCTCGCTCCTGGCGCGTGAACATCGTCAGCGGGCGCAGCAGCGGATCCAGTTGCGGGTTGCCATTGCCGCCGCCGACGTAGAAATCGACCACCTCTTTGAGCGTCTTCAGGCTGCCATCATGCATGTACGGAGCGGTCTCGGCAACGTTCCGCAGGCTGGGCGTACGGAAGGCCCCTCTGTCCCTCTCTCGCCCGGAAACCTTGAATCGGCCAAGGTCGGTCAGCTCGCCGGCCGGGTCCATGCCGACCCCGAGATTGTGAAACTGATGATCGGTGAACAGCGCGCTCTCCTTGCCGATCAGATGGCAGGTGGCACAGTTGGCTTTGCCCCGAAACAGTTCCAGGCCGCGCTGCGCGTCGGCCGACAGCGCCGTTTTGTCCCCGCCGAAAACGAACCGGTCAAACGGCGAATTCCCGCGGACGAGCGTTTGTTCATAGGCCGCAATCGCCCGCGCGATGCGTTCAATGGTTACGCTGTCGTCGCCATAAGCCGCCGCCATCATCTGGCGCATCTCGGGCAGCGCCTGCACGCTAGCCACCACGCCACTGGGGCTGTGGCCCATCTCTATCGCGTTCATCATGGGCCCAGAGGCTTGTTCTTCCAGCGACTTCGCGCGACCGTCCCAGAACTGGGTTTGCTGATGAACCGCGTTCCACACCGACGGCGCATTGCGATTGCCCATTCCGCCCTTCACCCCGGGCGAGGCGGGCCGTGCATCCGCAAAGCCCTTCTCCGGCTGATGGCAGTTCGCACAAGCCACCGTGCCATCCACCGAAAGCGCCGGACTGAAGAACAGCTTTTTCCCCAGCGCTACCGCCGCCGCGGGAGCCGGATTCGGCACCGGAGGCAGGCCCAGCGGGGCGGGAGTCGACAACGCGGTACCGACGAAGTCCGCCGTCGTCTTCGTGCAGCCGGCGACGGTCACAAGCGATATGAAGACCAACCAGCGCATGTTACTGTCCAATCGCGATAACGCCCCAGGGCTTGTCCCCGGCCTTCACTTTACGCACGACAGTCATCGTGGCGACGTCGATTATCGAGACATCGTTGGACGGACCGTTGGCCGTAAACAGCAGCTTTTCGTCCGGCGAAAGGGTGATGCCCCAGGGCCGTTGGCCGGCCTCGACGGTGGCCGTTACCTTGTCCGTTTTCGTATCGATGGCGAGCACTTTTTTGCCGCGCCCGGTGCTGACAAAGAGTCGGCTTCCGTCGCGGGTCAGGGCGGTGCCCATCGGCTTCAAGCCCGGTTCCAGGGCCACCGTGCCGGCCGCTTCCAGTTTTACGAGATCGAGAATCGTCAGGTTGGCATCGTTTTCGTTGGTCACGTACGCCCGCTTCCCGTCCGGCAGAACGGCCACCGAACGGGGCCGGCGACCCACTTTCATCACTTTGATCACGGTCCCCGCCGCGGTATCGACGGCGGAAACAGTGCCGTCATTCTCTGAGGTCACATAGACGACTTTTCCGTCCGGGCTCAGCGTGACGCCTTCGGGCTCTTCGCCCGTCGGGACACTTTTCACGACGCTGCCATCGGCAATGCGAATAATGCTCAGGCCCGAGGCGTCTTCATTGGCTACATACAGAATCGACCCGTCGCGACTGATCGCAAACTGTTCCGGATCGGAGCCGCCAAAAAACTTGCGGACCACTTTGCCCTGCGCCAGATCAACCACCCCGATGCCGTCCGCCGACTTATCGGGCGGCGGCAACGTGCTCTCATCCACCCCCGGAGGTGCCGAGGGCGATCCGCTCAACGCTACGTATATCTGCCCGCCGAAGTCATGCACTCCGCGCGGCCGTTTCCCCAACGCAATCGTCGCGACCGACTCCGGTTTCGCCGGATCGATGACCGTCAGATCGCCGGAGCCTTCATTGGTGACATACACCAGGTAGCTCGGTTTGGCGGCGGGCTCCGGAGCCTTCGAGCAAGCGGCGGCAAACACCGCCATCGCAACGAGCAGAGATTTCTTCATGGGAATTAGTAAACGATCCGATCTTTCTTCTCTTCCAGCTTGGCCGTGGCCAGGGCGGGCACCTTCAACAGATCTTCAAACGCCTTGAACCCGCCATTCTCCTTGCGCCAGGCAATCACGGCCGAAGCCTGCGACCGCTTCAGGCTCAAGGCGCTCTCCAACTGGATCGCCGAGGCGGTATTCACGTTGATCTTCTCCACCGCCTCGGGTGGAAAATGTTTGACCAAATAGTCGACCACCGTTGAATATTCACCGTCGGTGGCCTTCATGCCGAAGGCCGCCATCCGCGTCATGGTCTTATCCCAGCCACCCCGGTCCTGGCGCGGCGATATGGACCGCGCCACTTCGTGACACTGTTTGCACAGTTTCTCCGTCTCCGCTTGCCCCAGCCCTTCCGGGAGTTGTTGGCCATACGCCGCAATAGCTAGAACAACAACGAGTCCGTATCTCATACTTCGAGTTTAATGTAGTTTAATGCTCAATCGGGAAGCTGAAGGCGTACT
>JBBRIO010000527.1:0-3995 GCA_038220855.1 Bryobacterales bacterium
ACCCTGTCTCGCCTGTTCCGTTACGATTACTACGGCTATCCGAAAGAGTTCCTGTTTACCTACCAGAAGGCCGTCGCCGCCGTCACCAAGCAGGACATTCTCCGGGTTGCCAAACAGTACATCCAGCCGGAGAAGTTCGTCTACGTCGCCATCACCAATACAGACCAGTTGAAGACGCCGCTGTCGGACCTGAAGCTGCCGATCACCAAGTTGGATCTGACCGTGAAGGAGCCCGCCAAAGCCGTTACCGCGGCCGACCCCGCTTCGCTCGCCAAGGGCAAAGCGTTGCTGGCCCGGATGCAAACCGCCATGGGCGGCACCGGCAAGTTGGCCGCGATTAAGGACGTAACCATGGTGAATAAGGCGGAACTAGGCCCGATGAAGGTGAACCAAAAGGTGCAACTCATCCTGCCGGACAAAGTTCGTCAGGAACAGGAGTTACCCTTCGGCAAGGTGATCGCCGGCTTTGATGGACAGAGCGGCTTCCTGGTCACCCCCTCTGCGCCCGGCCCGCAGCCGATGCCCCCACCGGTGCTCAAGCAGGTCCGCGACGAACTGTTCGCGATGTTGGTGGTCCTCCTGCAGAGCGACAAAATCGAGGGTCGAACCATCAACGCCGTCGGCGACAATCTCCTCGAGATCGCCGACGCCGGCGGGAACTCGGGTCGGATCGCCGTTGACCCCGCCACCGGCCTCCCCACCAAGTTAATCGTGGAGATGATGGGTCCCTCGGGCAAGATGGAAGTGGAACGGCAATACAGCGACTGGAAGGACGTCAATGGGGTGAAGTTCCCCTACAAGACGGTAATTGTGCAGGGCGGCAAGACCGCTGGAACCACGATTGTCGAAACCATCCAGACCAACACCGGCGTCAAACCAGAAGAGATCATGAAAAAGTGACTAGACGGACGGCACTCTTCTCGCTCGCGGCACCCGGGCTGCTCCTCGCTGATCGCCAACAGGCCGGGAAAGCCTTCCTCGACCAGACTCTGGCCGCCCTCGGCGGGCCAGAGTTTCTGGCTATGGAAGATCGGACCGAGCACGGCCGGCTGTACTCGTTCTATCGGGAACGGTTATCCGGCTTGACCCGGGCGCGGATCTACACCCACTACGCGGCGTCTGCCCAACCGGGCGTTCTGGCGGTGCGGGAACGCCAATCGTATGGCAAGGACAAAGAAGAATACGCCGTTCTGTTTGAGGAGACCCAGGCCTTCCAGGTCTCCGAGCGCGGGGCTCGTCCCTTGCTCGCCGACGTCTGGGAGCGGTACCAGGACACGACCCTTCGTAACGTCTTCTATCTGCTTCGCCATCGGCGGAGCGAACCCGGCCTGATCATCGAGCACAAAGAAACTGGCGTTTTCGATAATCAACCGGTAGAGATCGTCGATGTTACTGACGCCTCCAATCGGGTTGTCACTCTCTACTTACATCGAACCACCAAACTTCCCGTGCGCCAGGTCTTCTATCGGCGCGATAACATGAAGGTGCGCCACGAAGAGATCACGATCTTCGCCAAGTACCGCGACGTAGGCAACGGCGTCAAGTGGCCCTGGAACATCGTGCGGAATCGGGACGGCGAAAAGATCTTCGAAATCTTCTCGGACCAAGTCTCCATCAACAAGAAGTTAGATCCCAAGCTCTTCGAACTGCCCGCGGACATGGTCCGCCTGAAAGCGCTCTAGAATAGTTTCGCCTGGGCTTCAGGCTTGGGAGAAGCGAACTTTTTCGACGCTTTCAAACCGCTGCCGACTACGGCGAGCACCAGCAGTTCCACCAGTGCCGCACGGGGCACGAACACCCATTGGGGGTTGATCGCCTGATCGGGCGGCGTAATCATATACCCAAACGGGTCCAGTTGCAACAGTTGGTTCCCCAGTAACCCGTCCATTTGGACGCCGTCCCGAAAGCGCATCCGGACCCAGAGACCCGACTTTTTCGGCCGGCTGACGAAGTAGGCCCCATCCAAACGCGGGGCAGGGTCGTCAAAACCCTGGACGAAACAGATCGCCTTCACGTCCCCGTAAGCAATCGTACTCAGGTTCCCGTCCTGCGAGAGAAACTCGACCCCTGACGGCGTTTGGAACGTCGAAGCCTGCACGAAACCATGGAGCGGCTCTCGTTCGAACCGCAAAACTCGTACTTTTTTACTTGCGGAACTCGCCAAAACGTGCTGAACCCCCTACAATTTCTTGATTTTGGCAATAGAAGTTCAACATTTTTGCTAAGTATTGTATCATTAGGGCAATGCACCGCGAGGGCTCTCTCGCCGCGGAGATCAGCCACTTTATCGACTTTTGTCGGATTGAGAAAGGTCTTGCCGCTAATTCGTTAGATTCGTACGGTCGGGATCTCGATCGATTCTCCTGTTTTTGCGGGGGCGCTGATGCGTCTGTCCCGCGAGGACCAGAGGAGATTGGCAAGTACCTCGACTCGCTTTACAAAGGCGATTGCTCCGCTCGCACCGTGGCCCGTCACCTCACTACACTTCGCAACTTCTACCGCCACCTCCAGCGGGAGAAGCGCATTGAGGGGAATCCGACGGAGTTGCTTTCGGCACCCCGAGCCATGAAGGTAATCCCTAAGTTTCTTAGCGGGACCGAGGTGGAGAAACTACTGTTGGCCCCTTCGCCGGAAACCCCGCTCGGTCTGCGGGACATTGCCATGCTGCAACTTTTATATGCCTGTGGCCTCAGGGTATCGGAGTTGATCAACGTCGAGATCATGAATCTGAATCCGGTCCTAGGCTTTTTGCGGGTTACTGGCAAAGGGAACAAGCAGCGGTTGATTCCTGTTGGTCGCGCCGCCCTGGCCGCCATCGAGGCTTACTGTAACACCGGCCGCCCTCTTTTATTGAAGGGTAAAGCGAGCCGGTACTTGTTTATTACCGCTCGGGGAGCCCGTATGACCCGGCAAGGCTTTTGGAAGTTACTCGGTTTACACGGTAAGACGGCGGGTATTTTCCATAACCTGACTCCCCACGTTTTGCGCCACTCCTTTGCGACCCACCTCCTCGAAGGGGGGGCTGATTTACGCAGCGTGCAAGCGATGCTCGGCCATGCCGACATCGGCACAACTCAAATCTACACCCACGTCGCCCGCGCTCGACTGCGTCGCGTCGTGGACGAGCACCATCCGCGAGCTTAAATCCCCATGAGCGATTACCTGTACACCCTTGAGAGCCACCTGAACGCCGCCCAGAGCCACGCCTTAGCGATCGTTCAAGAAACCGCCACCGAAGCGGGGCTCAACGTCTTCCTAGCCGGCGGAGCCCTCCGCGACATGGTGGCCGGTTTCCCCATTCGCGATCTCGACTTCGTCGTCGAAGGCAATGCCACCGCCCTCGCCAAAGCCATCGCCAAAAAGGCCGAAGCCGAGATTCTCTCGGTCGACGCCCGGCGCAACAGCGTCGAACTTCTCTTCCCCCAAAACGCCCAAGTCGAATTGTCGATGGCGAGGGAAGAAAAGTACGCCAAGTCGGGCGGAAAACCAACCATCACCCCCGCCACGATCTACGAAGACCTAAAGAATCGGGATTTCACCATCAACGCCATCGCCATGTCGCTCAATCGCGCCTCGCGCGGATTGCTGATTGACCCCAACAACGGACTCGGAGATCTCGAACGGAAAGAGCTGCGCACCGTTTCGAAATACACCCTGTACGACGATCCCGTTCGCATTTTGCGCCTGATCCGTTTCGCCAAACGCTTCCAGTTCTCCATCGATGAGCGCACGCTCACCCAATACGCGAACGTGCGGGATGCCAGCCTCGAACGGAAGATCGGGGCCGACGCTTTGCGCCGCGAGTTGCACCACATCGCCGATGAGCCCACCAGCGCCGAAATCGTCAAAGAACTCGACGACCAGGGCCTCCTCACGCTATTCTGCCCGGCCATGGTAGGCGACAAGGTGAATCACACCGGCTTACAAAAACTGCTCAAGGCCCGGATGAACATTCCGATCGAGCTCAATCTGCCGGTCGAAAACATCGGCCTCTT
>JBBRIO010000528.1:0-3981 GCA_038220855.1 Bryobacterales bacterium
CCACTGTCAGCGGGATTACGCCGTTGTTCCTGAACCAAATTCCAGTCAACGTCCATCAGATTGAGCGCGTGGATTTCGACTTGCCTGCCCCGCTGGCTCTGGCCGCCGGGACCTATTGGCTGGAGTTGCACGACGGAAGCACTTTGACAACCGCTGCAAACCCGAACACGCCGAACGTTTTATGGGCAAGAGTTCCGGGGGGCCCCGTGGGCAACGCGAAGCAAAACGCCATTCCAAACCTGCCTTCCAACAACATTGGCAATGAATTGGCCTTTCAGCTGTTCGGCAACTCCACCTCCACTGCCGTACCCGAGCCCACCACAATTTCCCTCTGTGCGTTCGGTTTGCTGGCGCTGGCGGTCTCCCGCCGAAAGCTTCGCTAGCCCAACTTTGGTGTCTCGCTAATTAGAAATCGTCACGCGGGCGTTCAAGCTCAGTCGGACTACGGCTTGAGCGCCCAGCCCTCATCGAAAAACCCCGCCGAAACCACCTTCCCCGGATACTTCCCGTCCGCCGGCGTCGTCGTATCAATCACCGCCCAATCCGGCAACTTCGAAATCTGCCGCGCATTGTTCAAATAATCAAACTCCCGAAACGTAAACCCCGAATTCACCACCACATACTTCTTCGGATTCAAAGGGTTCGGATAAATAAACGCCGGATAATGCGTCCCCGCCGCATAACTCGCCTTCCCTACCGTCACCTGCTCCCCCGCCCACTTCACCGGCAACCGATCCGCCATCTTCGCCAGCACCGAGTTACTCGACGGCGTACCCCACACCACAATGTTATGCGCCGCCAAATCCGCCTCCGTCACCTCCGTATCTTGCTTCACCCGCGCCTCCCCCCGAAACTGCCGCCGCCACTCCGTCACCGCCCGCCTCTGCTCCTCCTCAATCCGTCCCAACGTCTTCCCACTCCCCATCACAAACAAAAAACTGTCCATAAACGCATCATCAATCGGCCCCTGCAACCCATGCACTTTCCGCAGCCCGGTCGCCGACCCCACCGACCATTGCCCCCCCTTCTGCACCAAACTCACCGTCCGACTCCGATCGCTCGCCGGCCCCATCACCGCCAAAGTCTGCCCGTCGACCACCACCGCCGCCCTCCCCACCAACTCCACCGGCGCCCCGCCCGGCCCAAACGCAAACGTCACCCCCGTCACCCCGCTCGTCTTCACGTCCAACCGGCCTTGGTTATGTACCGACGCCTCCACCATCCCCTTCTCCCAATGCTGCGCCAACCCGTCCACGGTCACCCATTTCATCTGGTTATAGCGCAACGTGTAAGTAACAAACCGGATCCGCCGCGGATACTCCTCCCGCCCCGCCGCCGCAATCGCGTCTAACTTCGTATTCAACGTAACTTTCGCCTCCGGGTGGTACCGATGCCCCGTCTGCGGGCCAATCACGTGTGTCATCGGGATACCTTCTTTTTCCAGATAAGTCGCCATCAAATCCGCCGCCTGCTTCTGCCCGTCGATCTCGCCGCTATACGCCACGAGCGGCACGTTCACAAAGTTCGCGGCATAATCCGTCGCATCATACATCCGCCATAACTTCTGCTCCCACACCGGCGGCATCTCTTTCAATTTCAAAAACTCCCGGCTCTCGCTAAACCCCGCTCCCGGTGCCACCGCCGCCCACAGCCCCGCATGGTGCGCCCCAATGTGCCACGCCGCCGCCCCGCCCATCGAAAAGCCCCGCATGACCAGCCGATTCTCATCAATCCGGTACTGCTTCTTCACCGCATCCAAGGTCTCAAACAAATCCACCTCTCCGGCGAACTTATTCGCATTGCAAGACCGACCGTATAGGTGCGCCACAAACGCATCCTGCGGAGTAAACTCCCCCGCCCGGCTCATCCGCTCGGACAAAAAGTTCACTTCGCTCAACGTCTCCGCCCGCCCATGAAACCACCCATCCAGCCGCCAGGTCCGCGGCAACCGCGCATCATAGGAAGCCGGCACAACTAACCCATACGGCTGCACCGACCCGTCGATCTTAGAAACATACCCCCGCACCACTAACCCCGTTGCCTTCGTCCACGGTGCCTCTCCATTCCGCAAAGCTTCCGCCCGCGCCACGCCCTCCGCCAACAGCGCCCGCGCCTTCCCCGGCTCATCGGCCTTGAAGAACTCTCCGTACGTCACGGCATACTTCACCGCATCCCGAAAAATCACCACATCCGGCAGCAGTGCGTGGTTCCCCAGCCCCGCAATCAACCCGCTCAGCCGCTCCACGCCGGCCTTCAAGTCCTTCTTATCGGCCTCGGAAACCGCCACCCCCGGCGGCGGAATCGGCCGATCCTGCCCCCAAACCATCCCCGCCATCATCATCAAAACCGCTGCTGTTGTCTTCATAGCCTCGCCCAGCATATCCTACTCGAATCCATCGCCATAGTGATACATTCATGGAACCCATGCTCCTCCGCCGCCAATTCCTCCAACTAGCCGCCTCCGCCGCCGTGCATGCCGATGATGCCCCTCCCAAAAAGCCCAACATCCTCCTCATCCTCGCCGACGACCTCGGCTTCTCCGACCTCGGCTGCTACGGCTCCGAGATCCCCACTCCCCTCCTCGACTCCCTCGCCAATGCCGGCCTCCGCTTCACCCAAATGTACTCCACCGCCCGCTGCTGGCCCTCCCGAAGCTGCCTCATGACCGGCTACTACCCCCAACAAATCGGGCGCGACAAAGCCACCGACGCCTTCCCCACCTGGGCCCGCTACACCTCCCAGTACCTCCGCCTCGCTAACTACCGCACTTACCACTCCGGTAAGTGGCACGTCTCCGGCAAACTTCCCATCGCCGACGCCGAATTCCACCGCTCCTATAACATCGAAGATCACGACCGCTTCTTCGCCCCCCAACGCCACCGCCTCGACGATAAACTCCTCCCGCCCGTCCAACCCAACACCAACTTCTATCTCGCCACCCACATCGCCGACCGCGCCCTCTCCTTCCTCGATCAACACGCCGCCGAACACAAAGCCGATCCCTTCTTCCTCTATCTCTGCTTCACCTCCCCCCACTTCCCCCTCCACGCCCCCGCCCCGGACATCGCCGCCCAAAAAGGCCGCTACGACGAAGGCTGGGACGTCATCCGCCAACGCCGCTGGCAGCGCCAAACTAAAATGGGCCTCGTCAATTGCCCCCTCCCTCCCCACACCCCCGAAATCATCCCCGCCAGGAACCACGAAGAACCCCAACTAAAGGAAGAAATTGGACCCGGCGAAGTCGCCCGCGCTGTCCCATGGACCCAACTCAACCCCGTCGAGCAACGCTTCCAAGCCCAGAAAATGGAGGTCCACGCCGCCATGATCGCCCGCATGGACATCGAAATCGCCCGCGTCGTCGACCGCCTCAGGGCCCTCAAAGAACTCGATAACACCGTCATCCTCTTCGCCTCCGACAACGGTGCCTCCGCCGAACAGATCATCCGTGGCGATAAGCACGATCGTTCTGCCCCGCCCGGCTCCGCCGCCACCTATCTCTGCCTCGGACCTGGCTGGTCCACCGCCGCCAACACTCCCCTAAAACTCCACAAACACTGGAACCACGAAGGTGGCATCAGCTCCCCGTTCATTGTCCATTGGCCCGCCGGCATCAACAACAAGGGCAAACTCCGCCACGCCCCCGCTCACTTCATCGATATCGTCCCCACCCTCCTCTCCCTCTCCGGCGCTCAACCCGTCATGAAGCACAACGGCCTCACGCCCCCGCCCTTCCCCGGCCTCAACCTCCTCCCCGTCTTTCAAAAGGACGTCCCTCTCAAACGGGACTTCATCTACTTCCACCACATGACCAACCGCGGCATCCGCTCCGGTAACTGGAAGCTCTCCTCTGCCGGGCCTGACGGCGAATGGGAACTATACGACCTCGGTGAAGATCGCGGTGAAACCAAAAACCTCGCCAAAACCCTCCCGGATAAAGTCAAACAACTCTCGACCCTCTGGGACCAAGCCGACGCCCAGTTC
>JBBRIO010000529.1:0-3972 GCA_038220855.1 Bryobacterales bacterium
AGGGGCCGGGGTACGGGGGATCATCAGCTGATAGTTCTGATTTTTGGGGTAGTTCGAGAAATTGCCGCCTCTCATGAGGGGATCGAACCAGGGGCCCATGACGTGGCTGGCGAGGCCACTCGCGTTGATGTAGATGGTCGAGTCGGTGTAGCGGATTTGCTGAATGTCGGCGAGGATGGGGGTGGTGACGGTATTGGTGATGGTGACTCCGGAGGGGAGATCGATGGGCCAGGTGGTTTTGGGGCCAGCGGCCGGGTTGAAGCTATTGACGACGAGCACTTCCTGCTTTGAGTTTTTGGTAGCCCAACTGATGAGGGACGGGGCGGTGGCCGGGGTGCCGGTGAAGGGGGTGGCGGTGGAGGGAACCGTGGTGGCGCGGCCTCCGCTGGCGGTGCCGTAGAACTCGCCGCCGACGAGATAAGGGAACGCGGCGGAGCCGTCTTCGGCGATGGTGACGAAGTAGGCGTAGGTGCCGTTGGGATACTCCGGGGTGATGCCGAAACGGCCGTTGTACTGGTCGAGATCGCCGAGGGTGGCGACGTGTTCGAAATCTTCGACGTAGCGGCCGAGGGGGAATTCGCCGTTGATGGGAGCGCCGTATTGGGCGGTGGTGAGGGTTTGGCTGACGCCGGGGTGGTTGGGCAGAGACCAGGCGGGGAGGGCGGTTCGTTCCGTAATTTGGCGAAGGCGGTAGCCGCTGCGCATGCGTTTGATGGGGCTGGAGGCGCTGGTCGAATCGGAGTAGGAGTAGGGCCCGTAGACGGGGTAGCCATCGGCGGCCCAGCCGATGATCGGGGAGTGCTTCCAGGGGGCGGCCTTTTCCTTAAAGGTGCTGCCGGTGCGCTTGGTACGGACGACTTCGATGTTGTCGTCGAGTTGCGCGCGGAGGCAGACGGGGTTGGCGTGGTAGTGGTAATCCCCATTGCCGGGTTGGTGGCCGAAGCAGGTATCAAGGGTTTGGAGCTCGCCGAAATAGGCGTTGCGACGCCAGATGCCGTCGCCGGCTTGCATGCCGCCGCCTCCGGGAGGGGGGCCCTGGGCGATCAGGTGGGTGGCGGAGAGGAGGAGGAAAAAGATGGTTGTTTGTTTCATGGCGTTGCTTCAGTTTTGAGTATCCGGGCGGGAGTTTAAGCGATTGTGAGCGGGAGGGGGAGAATTGTAAAGGGCGCGTAAATGTTGGCCGGGCCGCGGGGGAGCGGGGTTAAATGGAAGAGGAGAACCATGAGCGCGCCTCTGTTGGTGATTGACGACGACCAGAAGCTTTCCGGGCTGATTCGGGAGTATCTGGAGATTTTCGGATATACGGTGGCGTTGGCGCATACGGGTCCGGCGGGGTTGGAGGCGGCCCGCGGGGGGGAGTTTGCCGCCATCATTCTGGACGTGATGCTGCCGGGGATGGACGGGTTTGAGGTATTGCGGCAGATTCGGTCGTTCTCCGACGTGCCGGTGTTGATGCTGACGGGCTTGGGGGATGAGCCGGACCGGATTATGGGGTTAGAGAATGGTGCCGATGACTATTTGCCGAAGACGTTTTCGACGCGAGAGTTGCTGGCTCGCTTGCGGGCGGTGATTCGGCGATCGCGGGTGAGCCAGCGGGCGGTGGGCGGGGACAAGCGGATTGTGGTGGGCGATTTGGAGATTGACCCGGACACGCGGGCGGTGACGGTGGGTGGAAGGGCGTTGCTTTTGACGCCGGTGGAGTACGAGATGTTGGCGACGCTGGCGCGTTCGGCGGGGCGGATTCGAACGCGGGAGCAGTTGTTGCTGGAGGTGGCGGATCGGGACTTCGAAGTGTTTGACCGTTCGATTGATGTGCATATCTCGTCGCTGCGAAAGAAGTTAGGGGACGACCCGCGGGCTCCCCGGTATATACAGACGGTACGCAGCGCGGGGTATCTGCTATTGAAGCCGGGGGCGGAGCCGATTGTATGAGGCTACGGACGAAGATTCTGTTAGTTGCCTTCTGTAACATCGCGGTGTTGGTGATAGGGGCGGTGTTATTGATGACTTTTCAGTATGGATTCCGCTGGGAGTCGGCGCTGTTAAGACCGGCGGAGGAGAACATTCTGAACTTTTCCCGATTGGTTGGTTTTGAGTTGGAAAAGGCGGGACCGGAGGGTTGGGAGAGTACCTTGGCGCGGCTAGGCCAGGAGCACGGGCTTACGATGCGGGTGGTGGGCGAGGACGGAGACGGCATCGTGGGCGGGAGGGGGGCGCTGCCGGTCGAGGTGCTCGACCGGGTGAAGGAGCGGCCCCCGCCGTTTGACGAACGCAAGGGACGGAAGAAGGGCCCGCCAAACGGGCGGCCGGTGTTTCTGGTAGCTTCGAGCGGGTCGCCGCGGGCGTGGATTGGGGTCCGCATGCCGATTGGCGATGGGGAGAACCCGCCCCGGCGGGCCTCGCTGTTGATGGCGGCGCCGTCGTGGTTCGGCTTTCCCTTTTTCCCCGATTTTACTCCATTTTTGTGGACTTTACCGGGTGCTTTGGGGTTGTCGGCCCTTTGTTGGTGGCCATTACTGCGGGGGATTACTCGGTCAGTGGCGGGATTGGCCAAGGCGACTCAACAGTTGGCGGAGGGAAAGTTCGACGTTGCGTTGGCGCACGATCGGCGGGACGAGTTGGGCGATCTGTCGGTGGGGATCAACCGGATGGCGGAGCAGTTACGCCGGTTTGTGCATGGACAGAAGCGGTTTCTGGGGGATATTGCGCATGAATTGTCGTCGCCGGTGGCGCGGCTGCAGTTCGCATCGAGCATTCTGGAATTGAAGGCGGATCCGGCGCTGTTGCCGCATGTTACTCAGGTGCAGCAGGAGGTGGCTCATATGTCAGCGCTGGTGAACGAGTTACTTGCGTTTACGAAAGCCGGTTTACAGAGCGCGACGGTTAAGTTAGTTCCGGTGGCGGTTGGGGCGTTGGTCGAGCGGGTGATTGACTTAGAGACGGCCGGACAGGGACAAGTTACAGCGGTGATCGATCCGGCGTTAGTGGTCCAGGCGCAGGCGGAATACCTGACTCGAGCGGTGGCGAACCTGGTCCGGAACGCGATTCGGTATGCGGGGCCGGCGGGGCCCATTACGATTTCGGCCGAGCGGGAAGCGGGGGAGGTAGCGATTCGAGTGATGGATTGCGGGCCGGGGTTACCGGTCGATCAGTTGGAGAAAGTGTTCGAGCCTTTTCACCGGGTGGAGGCGTCGCGGGGCGCGGAGTCTGGCGGGGTGGGACTGGGTTTGGCGATCGTCAAGAGTTGCGTGGAGGCGTGTGGGGGGAAGGTGACTTGCCGGAATCGGATTCCGGTGGGTTTGGAGGTGGAGATGCGATTTGCCGGGCCTCTCGATTGATGCCGCGCATCATGCCGCTGAACACGACGCCGTGCAGGGGGACCACGGCATACCAGTAGAGCAGGCCGAAGAGGCCGCGGGGCTGGAATAGGGCGGTTTGGGTGAGGACGCTTTGGCAGTCGCCGAGGGGTTCGATCCGGAATTCGAGGAGCGCTTCGCCGGGCAGCTTCATTTCGGCGCGGAGGGCGAGGCGGCGATCTTTTTCGTATCCGACGACGCGCCAAAAATCGAGGGCTTCACCGTAGCCGACGGATTCGGGGTCCCGGCGACCGCGGCGGAGTCCGGGCCCGCCCACCATGCGATCCATCGCGCCCCGGATTTTCCAAAGCCAATCGGCGGCGTACCAGCCGTGGCCTCCGCCGACGCGGCAGACGGCGCGAAAGGTGGCGGAGGCGGGGGCATCGATCGTCACGTTTCTGGAGTCGCGAAAGACGGTGCCGCCGGCCCAGTCGGGGTCTCCGGGGATGGGCCCGGCCATGGCCCAATTGGTTTCGACGCTTTTCTGGGCGATTTTGACGAGGGCGGCCTGAATGGCGGCGCGGACGGTGAGAAGAGGTTGGGGTATGATTTCCACGATGCGGTTTTCGCGGCAAACAACGGGATTCTTGAGGCCTTCGGCCAGGGGCTTGGCGAT
>JBBRIO010000530.1:0-3963 GCA_038220855.1 Bryobacterales bacterium
CCTGTTCGACCAGCCAAGTCGTATCGTCGGTCTCCGCATTCGAGAGCTTGAAGCGGCGACAGATTTTGGCCGCCGCCGCAGCGGGAACATCGATCAGTACTGACGCGAGCGCCGTCGGAAATGCGACCCGTTCCGGCAGTCGTTCGAGCCGTTCGATCGCACCGGTGCCATCCGCGACTTCGGGGAGAAGAACCGTGCGAAGGCCCAGCGATGCCAACAGCGTGTACCCGGCGGCCCGGTTGGGGTGCGTCAGGATTTTACGGAGTTCTTCGCCGATCCGCTCGGCGCTGACCACGGTCACTTGTGAGGCCATCGCCCGTACGGCAGCCGCCGTGGCATCGTCCAAAGTGAAGCGGAAGCGTGCAGCCATGCGGACCGCGCGAAGGATGCGGAGTTTGTCTTCCGCGAAGCGTTCGGCCGGGTTGCCCACCGCGCGGACGATCCTGGCCGCAATGTCCGCTCGGCCGCCGACGAAATCGTGCAGGACTTCGGCGACCGGATCGAAGAACAACCCATTCATGGTGAAGTCGCGGCGCTTGGCATCCTCCTCCGGCGTCGAAAAGACGACGGCATCGGGTCGCCGGCCATCGGTGTAGGTACCATCGGTCCGGAAGGTGGCGACTTCGACCTTCAACCACTCGCCGCCAGCCGCACGCGCGCCGAGGACTTCAACGACACCGAAGCTGGCGCCGAAACTGTGCGTTCGGCGAAACAGCGACTGCACCTGTTCGGGCGTTGCCGACGTTGCAATGTCGTAGTCGACGGGGGCAAGTCCGAGGAGTTCATCGCGGACGCAGCCGCCGGCCCAGAGCCCGACGTGGCCGGCCGCTTGCAGCCGGCGGACGACATCCAAGGCGAAGTCACGTTCCGTCATCGTCGTCATCGTAGGCCGTTTTGTAGCTGGGTTCCGGTTTCGGTTCGGGTGGCGCGCGGCGCGAATCGAGGAAGGATTGCAGGAACAACTGGGCCGCGACTTGGTCCTGCCGGGCCTTGCGTTTCTTGTGCGTAAGCCCGGCGTCCCAGAGCATCGTCTCGGCCACGAAGCTGGTGCATCGCTCATCCATAAAGACGACCGGCAGACCGGTCCAGGTTCGCAGTTTCGCCCCGAAGGCCCGATATTCCTTCACTTGCGAACCTTCGTCGCCGTTCATGTGCAGCGGCAGACCGACCACGAACCCGACGGCTTCCTGCACCTTCGCGAGCTTGGCGAAGTAGCGGCTGTTCACCTCGTCGTTGCCGCGCTGGTGCGTCTCCAAGGGGGACGCCATCACACGGTCGATGTCGCAGACGGCAATGCCGATGCGCACATTGCCGACATCGACCGCCAACAGCCGGCCGCGCTCCGGAATCGGATCATCCCCGGGAAGGCTCACAGGTACTTCCCCCACCCCTCGGCCTTGAGTTTGTCGACGAGGTTCTTGACGGTTGCTTCTTCGTTGCGGTCGGCGACCAGCAGCGAATCGCCATCCTGGACGATGAGCAGATTCCTCACGCCGATGGTGGTGATGAGCCGCCCGCGCTCGCCGACGATCACGCAGTTCTCGGTGGCGATGCCGCAATGATCGGCCTGAATCGTGTTGCCGGCGGCATCCTGCGGGTTGCGGCGTTCGAGGGCAAGCCAACTGCCGACGTCGTCCCATTGATAGGGAGCCTGAATGACCAGCACCGACTCGGCTTTCTCCATGACGGCGAAGTCGATGGAGATTTTCTTCAGGCCGTCGTACTCGCGGGCGAAGACCTCGGCCTGTTGGGGCGTGCCCCAAGCCTTGGCGATCGTGAGCGCGGCGGCGTGATGCTCCGGTGCGTTCTTCGCCAACTCGGCAAGGATCGTCTTCACCTTCCAGATGAAGATGCCGGCATTCCAGAAATACTCGCCCGAGTCGACGAACTGTTGTGCCGTAGCCGCATCCGGCTTCTCCTTAAAGGCGGTCACTCGGCGGGCGACGATGCCGAGCCGATCGCCCACGGCTTCCCCGCGATGGATATACCCGTAGCCCGTGGCGGGGTACGTCGGCGGGATGCCGAAGGTGAGCAGCGATTCGGGGTACTCATCCGCAAACCGCGCGGCGGCATGCACGGCACGCTGGAACTCGGCGGCCGGCTCGATGACGTGATCGGAGGGCATCACGATCATGGTCCCTTCCGGATCCTGCGCCGCAATCAGTGCGGCACCCAAGCCGATGCACGCGGCCGTATCCCGGCCGAACGGCTCGCCGACGATGTTGTTCGCGGGCACCGTCGGTAACTGCGTTGCCGCTTCTCCGGCATGAGTCGCCCCGGTCAGTACCCAGGTTCGTTCCGGTGGGATGGCCGCTTCGATGCGGTCGAGCGTGCCTTGCAGCAGTGATCGATCGCCGCTGAAGGTGAGGAACTGTTTGGGCCGCACGATGCGGCTGCGGGGCCAGAATCGGGTGCCGCCGCCGCCGGCCATAATCGTCGCATGAAGCATAGGGGTCTCGGGTTCGCTACGGTCAGTGGTTCGGGGTGGCAGCGTGCCGCGTCGTATGATCGAGGATCGCCTGACGCACAGTCTCCGGAGAGTCCGGACCGGTCGCATTCTTCAGCGGAGCGAACTCGTCGCAACGATCCGTGCTCACCGCCAGCGTGCGTTCTGCGAGCGGCAGAGCGTCGAAAATGAACAGTTCGAACTTCAGCGCGTTTTCGGTCGTCGGCTCGACGACGGCTCCTCGAACCGGGTCGAAATGGGTCACCTTCTTCCGCGCGATATGGAGGCCAAGGCGGTCGCTGCCGCTGGTGATCCGTTCGAGAAACGCGATGTCGAACAGGTGAATCGCCGGGTTCCCCGCCCGGAAAACGAGTTCGCCGGTCGGAGAGCGTTCCTCGGCCCATTCCTTCGGCAGGTCCGAGTATTCGATGATGCCGCAACGGCTGTTCACTTCGGCCAAGAGGCCGACCTTCTCGCCGGGATGCTCCTTGAACACGACCTTGGAGGAGGCTTCGGAACGATCCCGCACGTGGCGCCCCACGAAGGCCGGATCGCCGATGTTCACCAGCGGATTGTCGACCTGGAAGTAGAAGACGCTGCGGATGCCGCACCGCTTGAGATCACCGAGCAGGCCCGTATCCGCCAGCGCGGTCAGCGTGCCGCCGTGGCCGTTGGGGCTGAGGAACAGCTTGCCGGGGGCTTCGAGCAGAAGCTTGCCGTCGACCAGGCTCAGCGCGGGCATCGTATCTTGTCGGAAGAAATGCACATCGTCCGCAGGCAGACCGAAGTGCCGATTCGTCCCGAAGAACCGCACCGTTTCGTCGTGGGTCGCCGGACTGGTCATCACGAGCAAGGGCAGGGTGGTCGAATAGCGGCATCGTAACGCCAGCACCTTCTCGGCATGAATCTGAAAGAGGCTCTCATCCTTCGGCCCGATCGGGTACATCCCCTTGGGCAGGTCGAACCCCAGCCGACTGCCCTGACCACCGGCGACGACCAACGCCGCCACCCGCCCGGCCCGCAACTCGGCTTCGCCGGCGTCCCAGTCCTCGGCCGTCAATGCCATGGGCGAGATGACCGAGAGCGGATGCACAGACTCGCGCTCGGGCAGCGCCGTGTGCGGCTCGCCGCGCCGGGCGAAGAGGGCCTCAAGTTCCTCGAAGTCGATGCCGGCCAACTGCTCGACCAGCGTGTGCCGCGCCTCGACCGCGAGACCATCCCATCCTGCGAGGACGTGCTCCTGTGCGTGACGTTTCAAGCGGTGCAGCAAATCGGCAGGGGCGGAGATCATTGCAAGCGGCCCAAGGTTTGAGACGAGTTTCGCCACAGAGACCACAGAAGAAGATAAGAATCAGGTTTTAACAATTCCTCAGGTTCAGAATTCGAATTGTAGGCCGTCGTGGGCGGGGGACACCCCCGGGGGGAGTTCCTGCACGAGTCGTTCATAATCCATGTCGTGGCTCATGTGCGTGAAATAAGTCCGCTTCGGCTGCAGTTCGTCGACCACGTCCAAGGCT
>JBBRIO010000531.1:0-3961 GCA_038220855.1 Bryobacterales bacterium
TGGAGCTGAATGGTGCGGATGTCGTTCTGGTGGCGGCGTCTTCCTCTTTGCGGGTGAATGTGAAGCCTGCCAGCGCGCAAATTTTCTACCGGAAGTCGGACGAGACCCAATTGCGTCAAGCGACGGGTTCGCAACTGGCGCTGGGAGAAGGGAGTTGGGTGGTTACCGCCAAGGCGCCGAACTTCGTCGACGGGACCGCCACGGTGCAACTGGGCGCCGGCGAATCGAAGACGATTGAACTTGCGTTGAAGGATGCGCCCAAGGCGGCGGTGGCGAAGAAAGCCGGCACGATGCTCGAATGGGAGCAGCCTGGGGAATGGTTACAGCAGGAAGGCTGGATTGTGCATAAGGGCGGTGGCTTCGTCCTGTATGGGATTAGCCCGGTGAACGGCACCTTTACCTTTAACATGGCTCTGCTGAAAGGCAAGCGGCTGCAGTGGTTCGCCGACTATACCGATGCTAGGAATCACGTCCTGTATCAGCTCGATAAGAAGAGTCTGATCCGGCGGGACGTCGTGAATGGGAAATCGAGCCAGATTCAGTTTGCCCACGACCTGGAAAAACAGGATAGTTATACGATCCAGATTGACGTATCGGCTGGTTCCGTTAAGACATCTTTGCATAACGGCAGTCGCTGGGTAGAAATGGACACATTCACTTCGGCGGGCCGCAACCTGACCCAAGGGAAGTTCGGCCTGTTTATTCCGAGCAATGACCAATTCGGGCTGAGTAACTTTAGATATAACCCACGCTAATGATTCTTCCGCTCTGGCCGACTTGGGTACCGCGAGATTTTCTAGTGCCAGGGGGGCGGCTGCGGCTGCACCCCAGGGACCTCTATGCCCTGGGGGGGCACAGGGGGGGCATCGACGAACGGTGGCTCGCGTCCACGACGAAGGCCAATAATGGACCGGCTACGCCGCCCGATGAAGGCCTTTCGTACGCGGATGTGCGAGGTGAAAAGACGTTGCTGCGGGACGTGATCGGCGACTGGCCCGTGCTGGGGAAGCTCTTTGATAATGCTTGCCCGATTCCGCTGCACTTGCATCCATCCGACGCTCAAGTGGCCGCGCAGGGGCTGCGGGGCAAGCCAGAGGCTTACTACTTCCCGCCGCAGTACAATGCGTCCCCCGGGCCGTTTCCATATAGCTTTCTGGGCCTTGAGCCGGGCGTAGGGCGGGAGGATGTTCGCCAGTGTCTGAGCCGGTGGGACGAGGGCGACAACGGAATTTTATTTCTGTCGAAGGCGTATAGGTTACGACCGGGAACGGGGTGGCAGGTGGACCCCGGGGTGCTGCACGCGCCGGGGACGATGGTGACGTACGAGCCGCAACGGGCCTCCGACACCGGAGCCATGTTCGAGGCGCAGTGCAACGGTTACAGCTTGCCCTGGGAGATGCTCGTGAAAGACTTGCCGCCCGGGCATCGTCACGATATCGACTATATTTTGGACTGGATCGATTGGGACAAGAATACGGATCCGGGGTTCAAGCGCCGCTTCTATCGGGCGCCTCATCCGGCCGGGGCGAACGAGAAGTGGATTGTTTACGGCTCCCCCTGGTTTTCTGCCAAGGAGCTTACGGTACCTCCGGGCGAGAGTTACGACGCCGGGGATGAGGCGGCCTATGGCGCGCTAGTGGTGCAGGGCCATGGCCGATTCGGCGACTACCCGGCTGAGGCACCCACCTTGATCCGCTTTGGCGAACGTACCCACGACGAATTCTATGTCTCAGCCGAAGCGGCCGGCAACGGAGTTCGAATCACGAACTTGAGTCCGGGCGAGCCACTTGTTATCTTGAAGCACTTCGGCCCGGGTAATCCCGCAGCCCAGGACATCCTCTAATCATGCCTATCGGTGTTAACTCCTTCCTCTGGACAGCCAATTTTACGGAGGCCCATCTGCCGTTGATTTCTCGCTCGAAAGGGCTCGGACTCGATGGCATTGAGATGGGTGTGTTCGATTTTGCCGGCTTTCCGGCGGCAGCGGTGCGGCGGGAGTTGGCGGCGCAGGAGATGACGGGCTTGATCTGCACCGCTTTGACCGGACAGCAGAGCATTGGCACCGACGATCGCGCGATCCGGGAAGATTCGCTAGAGTTTCTGCGCTCGGCCATTCGCGGGGCGGCGGAGGCGGGGATCACGATGGTGGCGGGGCCTTTCTGTTCGGCAGTAGGCTTGCTGCCGGGGCGTCGGCGTACGGCGGACGAATGGCAGCGGGCGATCGAAGGACTGCAAGAGTTGGGGCCGGTGTGCGCGGAGTACGGCGTGCGGTTGGCGGTGGAGCCGCTGAATCGGTTTGAGACGTTTTTTCTGAATACGGCGGCGGATGCGGCGGCGTTGATTGACGCGGTGGACCACCCTTCGATTGGTGTTCTGTACGATACATTTCATGCCAACATCGAGGAAAAGAATCAGGCTGAAGCGATCCGGCTACTCGGGTCGCGGATCATCCACGTTCACACCTGCGAGAACGACCGGGGCACGCCGTGCACGGGGCCGATCGACTGGATCGGGGTGGTGGGGGCTCTGCACGCAATTGAGTATCAGGGTTGGTGCGTAATTGAGACGTTCGGGCCGGCGATTAAGGAAATAGCCGCGGCGGCTTGCATCTGGCGGGATCTGGCGGCGAGGCCGGAGGATATTCCGTCGATCGGCGCGGCTAATCTGCGGGCGCTCGGGATCCGCTAGGTTCCGAGCGCCGCCAGAATCTTCTCGCGGTAGGTGCGGGACAGCGTCAATTCCGTTCCGTCCTTCAGCAACACCACGTACTCGCCGTGGAACCAGGGCCGCAGCTCCCTGATTCGGTCCGCATTCACAATCGTCGACCGGTGGATCCGGAGAAACTTCTTGCCGTCCAAACGCCCCTCGAGCGAATTCATCGTCTCTCGAACCAGGTGCGTGTCGTTGCCGACGTGCAGCGAAGCGTAATTGTCGGCGGCCTCGACCCAGTCAATCTCCTCCAATCGGACAAAGAAGACGCGGCCTGGGGACTTGATGGCGAATCGAACCGGCTCCTGGCGGGCTTGGCGCAACTCGTCCAGGAGCGTCATGAGCCGGTCGCTATTGCCGTTCTGCGCGGACAGGTATTTCCGCGCCCGGTCAAGCGTCTTGCCGAATCGTTGGTCGTCAAATGGCTTCAGGAGATAGTCGAACGCATGGACTTCGAATGCGCGCACGGCGTGCTCGTCGTAGGCGGTCGTAAAAATCACCACTGGCATCCGCTCCGGAGAAAGCGTTTCCAGCAACGCGAACCCGTCCATGACCGGCATTTGGACGTCCAGGAATAACAGGTCGGTCTCGTTGTGCGCCAGGAACTCTGCCGCGGATTCCGCTTGGGCAAATTCACCCATTACGGCCACATCGCTCTGCTCGGCCAGCATGCGTCGGATCCGCTGCCGGGCCAGCCGTTCATCATCCACAATAACCGTTCGAATACTCGACATCATGGTCGTCACCTACTTATCGGTCTAGTTTGTCCGGCATCGGCCGGAAGGGAATCGTCACCACCACTTCGCAACCGGCGGCAGGTGCCGGTTTCATGACGATCAAATGGTTGCCCCCGTAGTGGCGCTCCAAGCGGCTTCGCGTGTTGCCGAGTCCCACCCCCTCCCGGTTTCCCGGGGCCACCTGCTGCTTCAGGCCGGGCCCATTGTCCCGTACGCTCATCACCAATTGCTCTCCTTGCCGGGTACACGCGATCCGCAGGATACCCTGGGTGGTAATCTGGCCGATCCCATGCTTCAGCGCGTTCTCGACGATTGGCTGCAAAATCAGATTCGGCACCTGCGCTCGCAACGCCGCGTCGTCGATCTCCCATTCCACCCGCAACCGTTCCTCAAAGCGCATCTGCTCAATCTCCAGGTACCGGCCCAGAAAGTCGATCTCGTCGGCTAGCGACACCTCCGACCGGCCCACCTGCTCGAGCGTCAAGCGCAGAAAATCGCTGAGCCGGACGATCATC
>JBBRIO010000532.1:0-3943 GCA_038220855.1 Bryobacterales bacterium
CGGCTCATGGCTCGTCAGCAAGAAGCTGAATCCGAGGTGGGTGGTCCTGTTGGATTCGCGCAACGCCAACGGCTGGGATCCGGACGGAGCGGACGCTTTCCATTTGCCGGCTTCCTCCCACAGGCGAAACCCTCCGGGGAATGTGTGCGCGTTGTCGCCGGCCCGGCACCCGGGTGGCAGTTCTTTGAACTTGTGGCATGTGGTGAGGCTACTGGACGGACTCATGGTTATCGGATCCAAGCCAGCCAGCGTTGCGTGAGCTTTTTAACGAAGGGCGTGAGGCGGGTTTTGTTGTAGAGATCGCCGGTTTTGCGGACGGCTTCGGCCTGGGTCGGATAGGGATGGATGCAGTTCGCGATGGAACCGAGTCCGATGCCCCGGGTCATCGCGATGGAGAGGGAGGCTATCATGTCCCCGGCATTGCCGGCGACGATGGTGGCACCGACAATTTCGTCGCCGCCCTTTTTGACGTGGACGCGGACGAAGCCGTCGGTTTCGCCTTCCAGGATGGCGCGGTCCACGCCGGACATGGGTTGGGTGAAGGTGTCGATCTCGACGCCGCGTTCCCGCGCATCCGATGGGGTGAGTCCGACGTGGGCGAGTTCGGGCGAGGTGTAGGTACACCACGGAATGACGAGCGCGCTGTGTTTGGCGCGGCCGAAGAAGAGCGTGTTGCGGATGACGGCGCGGGCCATGAAATCGGCGGCGTGGGTGAACTGATAGGGCGAGCAGATGTCGCCGGCGGCATAGATGCGCTTGTTGGTGGTGCGGAATTTATCGTCGATGGTGACGCCCTTCTTCGTGTATTCGACGCCGACCTTTTCAAGGTCCATGCCTTCGACGTTCGGGGCGCGGCCGACGGCGACGAGGATTTGATCCACTGTAATATCGTAGCCCTTGCCTTCCGACTCGACTTGCAGGCGGACGCCTCCGGTTTCTCCCGGTGAGAGTTCCAGATCCTTGCCGCAACAAAGCAGATTCACGCCGTCGCGGACGAGGTGCTGCCGGACGATATCGGCGGCTTCCGGATCTTCTTTGACGAGAATGCCGGGCGCGGACTCGACCAGATAGACCTCGGAGCCGAAACGGGCGAAGGCCTGGGCCATCTCGCAGCCGATCGGTCCGGCGCCAATGATGCCGATGCGTTTTGGAAGTTCGGTCAGGGAGAAGATGTTCTCGTTGGTGAGGTAGGGGACCGTGTCGAGGCCGTCGATGGGTGGGGCCGATGCCCGTGCTCCGGTGCAGATGACGGCCTTGGCGAAGGAAAGCTTCGCATCGCCGACGGCGACGGTGGAGGAATTGAGGAAATGGCCCCGGCCGAGAAAGACGTCGATGCCGAGATCGGAGAAACGGTTAACCGAATCGTGCGGGGAGATGTCGCTGCGGAGCTTGCGCATGCGCTCCATGACTTTGGCGAAATCGACCCGGGTGCCGGGCGGGACGTTCACTCCGAATTCGCCCGCATCGCGCACGGTGGCGGCGGTGTGGGCGGCGCTGAGGAGCGCTTTCGAGGGGACACAGCCGACGTTGAGGCAGTCGCCGCCCATGAATTGGCGTTCGATCAGGGCGACCTTCGCGCCCAGCCCGGCGGCTCCGGCGGCGGTGACGAGTCCGGCGGTGCCGGCGCCGATGACGACGAGGTTGTATTTGCCCGAGGGGATAGGATTGGTCCAGTCGGCGGGGTGGACGTTGGCGACGAGCTTTTGGTTGTGCGCGTCGTCGGGAAGCATGGTGGGTGCGGTGTTCATGATCAGATTTGTTCCATGATGATTTATGGGATTGCGGAATGGTGAAGTTTCTCCGGGGCGGGCGCCGGGTGTCACCCCGCCTTTTTCGGAAGGAACCTCCAGGCTCCCGTGATGAGGATGAGGGCGATGGTAAGCCCGAAGGCTCGCATTTCAGTCAGTTGTCCAAGGGTATGTCGGCGGCATGCAGGTTGTTCTTAACGGCGGATTCTAGCAGCCTGGCGATCATTCGTGGAACGAGGTCCGCCCGTTCAAGCGAATCGAAGGACTCCGCCAGCAAGGGTTCGTCGAGCGAGGGACAAACGTTGTCGCGCATGGCGGTCGTCGGGTTTTTCCAATCCGCCGGGGGAACGTTGGAGATGAGTTTTTGATTGCGCGCGTCCCATGGGAGGACGGACGGTTGGGATTGTTCGCTCGTAAATTATCCCGGATGATTTTATTGCTTGGTCTTTTTCGCGAGCGCCTTCTTGGCGACGCGGGTGACGAAGATCGTGACGACGACCGTGGCCAGCAGGCCGACGCCGTAGAGCACCCATTCGCCGGTGGTGCGCTCGCGTTCGCCGGTGGCGGCCTGCGCGAGCGAGCCGAGATACACATACATAATGGTTCCCGGCAACATGCCGATCCACGAAGCCAGCATGTAATGCCAGAGCTTCACTTGCGTGAGGCCGAACGCGTAATTCAACAAGGTGAAAGGGAACACGGGCGAGAGCCGCGTGAGGCCGACGATCTTCCAGCCTTCGCCAGCCACGGCTTTGTCGATCGCGGCGAAACTTTCGTTGCCTTCGATTTTTCGCGCGATGGCGTCGCGGGCGAGATACCGGCCCACCAGAAACGCTGCGGTCGCGCCCAGCGTCGAAGCGATGGAAACGTAAACGGACCCCCACACCACGCCGAATACCGCACCCGCGCCGAGGGTCAACACTGAGCCGGGGATGAACAGCACGGTCGCCAGAATGTAGATCGCGATGAAGATGATCGGACCCCACGGTCCGAGTTGCCCGATCCAGTCAACGACCTGTTTGAGCCGATCCTGTAAATGGAAGTAGTAGGCGGCGGCGATGAGCGCGGCGGCGGCGGCAAGGTAGAGAAGCCACTGCCAGCGGAAGCCGGATTTGGCGGTGGTGGCGTTGCCTTTGGACATGAAGTTTTACTGGTTGCAAGTGCGTCAGTAATCGTGATATGGAAATCTTTCTCCCACCAGGTGCAGGGGACCGGAATCTTCAATCCGGCTGCCGCAATTTTTCGCCTTCGCTGTCTTTGGGGGAAACATGCGTATCATGGTTCAGACCCAAAGCCTCCCGCCGGCCTGAACCAGCGATAATCAAAACCCGGAAAGGCCGTTTTTCCGGTGGTAGTTTGCCGTTTTCATCGTTTGGTTTCATCGTTGTTCCAGCGTTTGCATCCCTTCGGTCGTTCTCTCGCCGCGAGAAGGATAGTCTTCCTCCAGGGCGAACTTCACGAACTCGATCACCTCCTTCGGGTCGGGCCGGCCCATGGGCATCGAATTGTAAGCCGCATAATACAATGTCTGGTCCGGCCTGATCAGAAACAGGCCGGGCTCCCCGAAGAAGTCCGGCTCTTCCTCCTTGATCGAAGCGGAGACGTAGAGACCCCAGTCGTTCATTTGATCGACGGTCATGCCGTGACCCAATCCGAGGTCATCAATATCCCACTCAGCCCGGCTCTTTGACGCCCGCTCCCGTGTGTCTCCGGAAATCGTGAAAACGGAGACCCCCAGATTCGACGCGTCAGCAAGCAGGCCGTTAAGCTTTTCAAGATAGCTTTTGCAGATCGGACAATGGTAGCCACGGTAAAAAACAAGCATCAGGAACTTATCTGAATTCTGTTCAGTGATCGACCAGTCGCCGCCGCCAACCCGCGGAACAACGAGTTCAGGTGTTTTCCGCTTTGGTATTAATTTCATGGTTTCGCAGTGTTTAGGTGAGTATCGGGAGGGGCAGCGTTTTCGATGAGACTTTAAATTGGATGGGCCTCCAAGCAGCTCGTAAATCTCCTTGATCTCTTACAACGCGGTCACGCTTCTCTGCCAAACAATAGCGACCCTTCCCGTGAGATGCCGCGAAACGGGGGCGTAAACTGACATCCTCGACACATGCGATGTGCCATCCAATTGCGGTAACTATCATGGCGCCGACCACGTCCAAAACAATGCAGGTTCATAGAGTGCAGCATAG
>JBBRIO010000533.1:0-3935 GCA_038220855.1 Bryobacterales bacterium
TCTTTGGCCGTGTCGTCGTGCAGCAAGCCGGGAGAATCGCCGGCGGAGGCGAGACGGAGGGTGCGGGCGATCTCGGCGGGAGACACGCCATGCAGGGCCGCCTTCTCGGGGTCGATCAGCAGTTGGTGTTTGGGCTGGGGAGCTTCGACGTACCAGTCGACGTCGACGACGCCATCGAGACGTTGCATGAGTTGCTTCACTTGGTCGGCGACGTGCAGGCGGCCGTCCTCAGTCGGACCGTAAATTTCGGCGACGAGGGTTTGCAGGACGGGCGGGCCAGGGGGCACTTCGGCAACCTTGATGTTGGCGCCGTTGGCGAGGGCAAGAGGGGTTAGGCGTTGGCGGACCTGCTTGGCGATCTCGTGGCTCGGTAGTTTGCGATGGTCCTTGCCGAGGAGGTTGACTTGGATATCGGCGACATTGGCACCGCGGCGGAGGTAGTAGTGGCGGACGAGGCCGTTAAAATTGAAGGGTGAAGCTGTACCGGCGTAGGTTTGGACGTTGACGACTTCGGGCTGCCGAAGCGCGGCGGCGGCGAGGAGTTGGGCGACCCGGGCAGTCTCTTCGAGTGCCGTGCCTTCGGGCATGTCGATGATCACCTGGAACTCGCTCTTGTTATCGAAGGGAAGCATTTTCACCTTAACGAACTGGATGTAGACGAGCCCACAGGAAGCGAGCAGGAGCAGGGCGACCGTACCGACAAAGCTCCAGCGGAGCACCGGACGTTCAAGGAGAGGGCGCATCACCCGGCGGTAAAGGCGGGTTACAAAATCTTCCTTTTCGTCCTCGGCGTGGAGGACGTGGCCCTTGAGCAACCGGACGGCGGCCCAGGGAGTGACGAGGAAGGCGACGAGCAAGGAGAAGGCCATGGCGGCGGAAGCGCCAATAGGTATGGGGCGCATATAGGGGCCCATGAGGCCACTGACAAAGGCCATCGGCAGTATCGCCGCGATGACGGCGAGCGTAGCGAGGATCGTGGGGTTGCCTACTTCGTCGACGGCTTCGATCGCCACCTCCGTAAGCGGACGGCCATGGTTAGAGGGCATGCGGCGGTGGCGGACAATATTTTCCACGATCACGATGGCGTCGTCAACCAGAATGCCGATCGAGAAAATCAGGGCGAACAGGGTGATCCGATTGAGGGTATAGCCGTAGAGGTAGAAGACCGTGAGGGTCAGGGCCAGGGTGACGGGGATAGCTGTAAACACGATGAGTGATTCGCGGAACCCGAGCGTAATGGCGATAAGGACGGTCACCGAGAGGACGGCGATCGCCATGTGGAAGAGGAGTTCATTGGACTTGTCGGCGGCGGTCTCGCCGTAGTTCCGGGTGATGGAGACTTCAACTTCAGACGGGATAACGGAACCTTTGAGCGAATCAACGCGGCTGAGAACGCCATTGGCGACATCAATGGCATTGGCTCCTTTTCGTTTAGAGACAGTGAGAGTGACGGCGGGGACGAAGTGGCCCCCGGCCCCGTACTGCACATATTGCGAAGGTTCTTCGCCGGTATCGGCGACCGTAGCGAGGTCGCGGACGTAGATGGGCTTGCCGGCGGAGACGCTGGCGACGACGTTGGCGACATCCTGGGCGGAACGGAGAAAGGCTCCGGTTTCGAGCAGATGTTCCTGGTTGGACTGGGCGAAGCGGCCGGCATCGAGGCGCTGGTTGGCGGCACCGAGCGCCTGCCAGACGTCGAGAGGAGCGAGGCTGTAGGCGGCGAGTTTTGCGGGGTCGAGGGTGACCCGGAGCGAGCGGCGCTGGCCGCCGATGAGTTGGACGGTACTGACTTCGGGCGCCTGCGTCACGATATCGGTAATCTGCGCGGCGACGCGACGGAGTTCCAGGTCGTTGTAACGGGTGCTGTGGAGAGTAAGAGCGAGGATGGGGACGTCGTCGATCGAGCGTGGCTTGATGAGCGGAGGGGACGCCCCGGGGGGTATGACATCCGCGTTGGAAGCGAGCTTTTGATTGAGCTTAACGAGGCTCCGCTCCTCGTCCTCGCCGACCTTGAAACGGACGATGGCGATCGTCCCCCCGGGGGACGATGTGGAGTAGATGTACTCAACGCCTGGGATCTCCCAGAGAAGTTTTTCCATGGGCCGGGTGACCCGCTCTTCGACTTCGGCGACGGAGGCACCGGGGAGCGAGACGAACACATCGACCATCGGGACGATGATTTGGGGTTCTTCTTCCCGGGGGAGGCGGAGGATAGAAAAGAAGCCGAGCAACAGCGAGGCGCCGATGAACAAAGGAGTGAGTTTGGAGTTGATGAAGGTGCCGGCGATGCGGCCCGCGATGCCGGTCACTTGCGGACCTCGCGGTTTTCGACGACGGGGGAGCCATCGACGACGTTGGCTGCGACCGGATAGATCAGGCGATCGCCGGGCCGCAGGCCTGACAGGACTTCGATCGTGTCGCCGTGGGCAGAGCCGACGGTGATCAAGCGCGCGCGGGCGACCCCGGAATCTTCGACGAAGACGGACTGGAGCTGTCCCCGGGTCAGAATGGCTCCGCGGGGAATCGCGAGGGCGGGGCGCTCGCCGACAGGGAAGCGGGCCCGGCCGAAGAGGCCTCCGCGCAGGACCGGACTGGAGGCCAGCTCGATCTTGACGATGAAGGCGCGAGAGGACGGCTCGATCGAAGGAACGATTTCGGCGATGCGGCCAGAGAGGGGAACGTTGAGAGCATCAAGGATGACCTCAACGGTGGTACCCCGTTTCACCTGGGCAAGACGGGCTTCTTCGACGGCTACTTCGAGGCGATAGCTGCCTTGTTGCTCGAGGTCGACGAGGGGGACGCCCGGGCTGGCGAGCGTGCCGGGTTCGGCGCGGCGGGCTATGACAAGGGCGGCAAACGGGGCTTTGATTTCGGAGTAGGCGCGAGAGATGGCAGCCTGCTGGACGGCTTGTTCAGCTTGCTGAACTTTGTCGTTGAGTTGGCGTTTGCGGGCCTGGGCCATGGCGAGGGCGGCCTGTGCGAGTTTGACCCGGGCGGACGATTCGTCGAACTCCTGGGGCGAGAGCGATCGCTTATCTAGAAGCTCTTTCATACGGCGAAGAGTCGATTGGGCAAGGTCGAGTTGGGCCTGAGCGGAGGCGATCGCGCTGTCAGTTTCGGGCAGGCCGTTGCGGGCTTCATTGAGGCCGGACTGAGCTTGCCGCTGGGCTGTTTCGAGGTTGCGGGCGTCGAGGGTGACGAGGGTTTGCCCGGCGGCGACACGGTCTCCGGGTTGTACCTTGATGTCGAGAACGGTGGCCATGACTTGGCTCGAGAGCGTTGCGGCGACGCGTGGACGCACGGTGCCGACGGCCTCAAAAACCTCTGGCCAGGAGGCAGTACCGAGCCTGATGGTGGAGACGAAGATGGCTGGAGCCGGGGCGGTCGGTTTAGTCTCGCTTGGCTTTGGGCCACAAGCGGCGAGGATCGCGAGAGGAAGCAGTAGGACCTTATTGAAGGACATTGGAATCTCCATGGAGGGTGCCGGCGGCGAGGTGCAGGAGAACCGCGGCGACGCGATGATCGTAGATGGCGGCGAGGCGGCGGGTGGTCGAGTCGAGAAGGGCCGTTTCCGTACGGAGGAGGTCGGTCACGGTGGCAAGTCCTGCTTCGTACCGATTTTTGGTGATGCGAAGGCTCTCCTCGGCGTAAGCGACGGTGGCGGATGCGACTTCGATGCGTTGCGCCGCGGAAGACAGAGCTGCCTGAGCTTGCCGGAGTTCGAGCCGGACGCCCGCCTGGGTCTCCCGCTCGTTGGCTTGGGATTTGACCAGGATTGCGGCGGCTTCCGTCTGGCGGGCGCGGTCTGCGTAGCCGTTGAAGAGATTCCAGCGGAGGCCGGCGGAGACGTACCAGTTGGCGGAGCCTTGGTTGACGAATCGGCCGCGGTCCGCCTCGACGGCGGCTCGGCCGGTGATCTGGGGGAAGAGAGCGGA
>JBBRIO010000534.1:0-3934 GCA_038220855.1 Bryobacterales bacterium
AGGGCGGCCTGTCGCTGACGCAGTGGATGAGCCTGGGGTTCGCCTTGGCCGGAGCGGCCTATCTGGCGCGGGCGAAGAGCGGTACTCTTTCGATGGAAGGACCGAAGAACTAAGGTATTTTTTATACCCTTCTAGGTACACTGCTCCATTTGTTACGGGGCCCGCTTACCCTATCGTTATCTATAGGCACATAGTGTCTTTGGATCAATGACTGTACGCATCGAAAAACCGCGGAGGAGTAAGGAATCCGGCAACGCCATGCTGGAATTCGGCTTGGTGTTTGTGCCCCTGTTCGCGATTATCTTCGCGATCGCCGACTATTCGATGGCCATCTTTATGAGAGCGACCCTGCAGCAGTCGGTGCGCGAAGGGGTTCGCTACGCGGTCACCTATCAGACGATGTCGTCCATGTGTCAGGACGCGTCGATCAAACAGGTCGTCAAGAACGCGTCGTCGGGATTTCTCACCTCGGCAAACGACGCCATTATCTTTGTTAAGTATCATGCCCCGAATGACTTGACCACGGTCGTTACCGGTTCCGGCAGCAATGCGGCGGGCAACATCGTGGAAGTGTCCGTCGAAGGCTATACCTACCGCTGGATGGCACCCATCGCGCGGAGTAATACCCCGCTGAGCATCACCGTGACCGCGGCGGATCGCACCGAAAGTTTACCGGGCACGGCGACGCCGCCCTGCCGTTGAGGACTTATGTTCGACTCTAACTATCGATCTCGGAGAACACGGCAGGGAGGAAACTCAATCATCGAGTTTTCGCTCGTTATGGTATTCCTCCTCCCCATCATGTTTGGGGTCTTTTCCGTGGGCATGAGCCTGACTAAATCGGTGCAAGCCGCGGTCGTCGCCCGCGACTCGGGCTCCATGTTCATGCGCTACGTTGACTTTTCGACCACGCAGAATCGGGCGCTAATCGTCCGGATCGCTCGCGGGTTGGGCATGACCGACACCGGAGGCAACGGGACCGTGATTCTGACGCAGATCATGCGAGCCGGCACCGCTCAATGTATCCCGACCTATGCCAGTACGGCTTCCTGTCCCAACTTCAACCGGCACGTCATTATTAAGCGAATCGTGATCGGCAATACAGCCTTGACCACCAGCGCGTTCGGCACCCCAGCCACCGGGATCATCGGGACCGATGGAAACATCACCGCCGCCAATTATCTTTCGAACTCCACCGCGCGGGCCGATGCCTTCGACCCCGTGATGAATCCCGACCTCGGCGACGGAGAGTTCGCCTTCGTCGCCGAAGCCTATTTCATCACTCCAGAGATCGATATGCCCGGCTATCGGACCAATACTTTCGTTTACCAGCGCAGCATCTTTTAGAGAAGGAGACCGTTTGATGCCTAATTCAATTCCTGTTCCTGTTTCCGCTTCCCGAGCCGCCCGTGAAAAGGGTATCGCGGTAATGCTAACGGCGTTCATGCTCATCTTCACGATTCCGATCGTGGGTCTGGCTATCGATGCGGGTCTGCTTTATGTCGTTCGCGCAAAACTCAGCAGCGCCTGCGACGCAGCCGCTCTGGCGACGGCGCGAAACCTGAATCTGGGTCTCACCCTGGCCGAACAGACCGCCAGCGCCACTTCACGGGGTAACGCTTTTTTCGGTGCCAACTTCCCCACCGGATATATGGGTACTTACAACACCACTCCGACCATCTCCGTTTCTATGGCGTCGATGAACACCATCAATGTGACGACGACGGCATCCACAACCGCCCCCCTCTACTTCATGCGCTACATCGGCACCACCGCTACCCTGGCTAGTTCCACCGGTCGGGCGTCGCGACGTGATGTCAATCTCATCCTCGTGCTCGATCGGTCGGGCTCCATGGGCGGCCAGCCCTGTACGGATATGATCGCGGCCTCGAAAACCTTCGTCAATATGTTCGTCAATGGACGCGACAAGCTCGGCATGGTCAGTTTTGGCGCCAGCGTCTACAACGCATACGCGCCCACAACCGATTTCAAGAACGCCTCAACGCCCCTGACCGCCGCTATCGACCAAATCACTTGCAGCGGCTGGACCAACACCTCCCAAGCCTATGCCAGAGCCTATCAACACCTGATAACGCTCAATCAGCCCTTGGCCCTCAATATGATCGTCTTCTTCACCGACGGCGTACCAACCGCGTTTACCGCCGCCTTCCCCGTAAAAACGCTCGCCGACCAGCGCCGCGACTACAGCGGCGGACCCTGCGGCGGTGTTGACACCTTCTGCAACGTCGCTAAGTCCACCTGCACCGACGACACTGGAAAGCTCTTCACCCAAGCCGGATGGGGCACCTTCGCTCCCAAATCAGGCGTCATCACCGGCGGAAATCTGGGCTCATCCTCAGGCGATACCCCGGGCTTAGTAGACCCGGTCGCCACCACCTTCACGGGCGAGCCATTGATCGCTGCCAGCCAGCGCGTCGGCTGCCAGATGTCAATCGAATCGAAGCGAGCCCGCTACGACCTCGCCTATGTACCTTGGACCGATGCCAATGGTTACAGCACGACAGGCTATCAAACCGGCCTTCTCACCTTCGCCGCCGGACACGCCTATGCCGGCTTCCTCCGGCTCGAACGCCCCAGCAACATCGCCCAAATCGGGATGAACCTCGCCGACAACGCCGCCACCGCCGCCCGCAACAACACCGCTCTCGGCGTCGTCACTTACACGATCGGCCTGGGCAGTAACGGCGGCGTCGACGATACCTTGCTCCAGAGAATGGCCAACGACCTCGATTCCCCTATCTACGACAATACGAAGGTAAATGGTCTTTATATTTACGCACCTAGTTCGGCCGACCTGGGCAACGCGTTTGCACGGATCGCCTCCGAGATTCTCCGCTTGGCCCAGTGATCCTGGCCTAATTCTCCCACCCAAACGGGGCCCGTCGAGCAATCGACCGGCCCCGTTTTTTTTACGGCGCCTCCCTGCCTCTGAAATTAAACAATTCCATTCAAAAATGTTTTGGGTTACAGTATTGCTGTGCAGGTGTGTCCGCTGATTCACCCAGGAAGGAGTTCTCCATGACTATCAAATCTCTAATTTTCTACGGGGCCGCGGCGTTCGGTCTCGCTGTCCCCGCCCTCGCGCAAAATATGACGTGTACAGCCACACCCCCCGCCGCGGCCACGGTTCGGCAGGGCGGCGTCGCTGAATTGGTCGGCGATATCTTCGTCAGTTGCACCGGCGGTACGCCGGTCACGACCGGCGCTTTCCCCACCGTCAACGTCAGCATGTTCTTCAATACGGCCGTCACCAGCCGCATCGTCGCCTCCGGAGCACCTCCCATCACGGAAGCGGTCCTGATCATCGACAATCCAACCGCGCTCCAGCAGATCCCTTGCGCCACGGCCGTTTGCAACAATACCGATACCGTCTTCCAAGGCCGCTACGAATCGTTCAATTCGCTCTCCTGGTCAAACATTCCGGTGAATCCGCCCGGCCCAGGCGTCCAGCGGATCCTGCGCTTCAAGAACGTGCGCATCAATACCAACAACCTGCCCAGCAACGGTACCGCGATCGTCTTCTTGTCCGTTACCGGCGCAGCGGTTGGCTCCTTTGCCAACCCGCAGCAAACCGTCGCCGCCGTCCGCCCGGGGCTGAGCCTCGAACTCCGGTCCCCGACCGATACGGCGATGGCGAGCGCAGTCAGCTACGTCGCGTGCACCAGTAACAATACGGAGTTGGCCGCCAACAACGCTGGGGCCTATTCCACCCCCGGCGGACGCAGCCTGCTGCTGAAATTCTCCGAAGCCGCCTCCTTCCCGAACGCCTTTAAACGCCGGCTGGCCAGCACAACGCTCGCCGAACCGCTCGCCGTCCTCTCCCAGGATAATCCAGCGTTTACCTACAACTCCGAGAGCGGCTTCACCAATACGACCTTCCCGGCCACCAACGGACTAAACCGGATCGGCATCG
>JBBRIO010000535.1:0-3924 GCA_038220855.1 Bryobacterales bacterium
CGCGGCGCTCCCCAAACGCCAGGAGTGCGCAAACGTTGATCCCATGCCAGTGGTGCCGATCAGGGCTCCCTTCCCAGGGACCCCGGTAGTAGGAGATCGCCCGATCCAGCAGCGCAAGATTGCCCAGCGGCAGGCCGCCGCCGGGATTGACCAGCCACTGTTTGTACAGCCGGCCCAACAGACCCACGGCCTCCACCTGTTCGGTCTCCGGCGCCGCGATGGTCTCGAGGACGAACCGCGCCGCGGCGTAGTGACCCTGGTCGATCAGCGCCTGCCCAAACTGACGCCGAATGCGCGGGGCGTCGAGACCGCTTAGCAGAGAAGCCTCAGCCAAAGCGGACATCGACGCAAAGCGCCGTTTGCGGCGTAGGTCGCCCAGCATCCGCCGCGCATCCCCGAGTTCAAGCGGAAGCGCCGCACGCAAATGCTCGACAATCTGGCGGACGAGCACGTCCGCCGCGGCGCCGTCGTTTACGTGGAGCAAATCAGCGAGTTGGTTGGCTACCTGAGACGGATCAATGGACATAGATCCTCTCACTATAATGTGCGGGCGCCGCGGATGGGGCCGGAGGCCACGCTCTCAAGAGACGGAGCGCCGCCGGGTTGGATCTCGCGCGTGTCGCCGATGTTGCGCAGGCCTTCCAGGTAGGACTCGAGGCTATGCGCGTTCGCCACCTTGCTGTGGACCTCGATTTGGAGACCGACATGATTCCAGGCCGTCAGCACCGAGGGCACATGCGGCACGATGTCGCGCGAATTCGTTACGCGGAAGGCGTTCGAAATCAGCCGGTTGAAGTTCACCCGGAAGCGGACTTTGCCCGTGCGCGGCGAACCGAAGGTGCACAGGTCGACGCCCGTCCGTCCGAGGTTCTTGTTGACGTCCACGGCGCCCAGCGTCGCCATCGCCCCGCCCAGGCTGTGGCCCAGGAAGGTGATGCGCGTCCCGGTCGGCACGCCGTCCAGCGCGGCAAAGACGCTCGCCCGGATACGCCGCCACATCTGTTCGAAACCCAGATGGACCACGCCAAAGCCCGGCACCTCGTTCCACGGATTCGGGATGGCCGTGAAGTTCTTCACCCACTCTTCCGGCGTCAGCGTGCCGCGAATGGAGACGATCACCGCGCCGGTGGCTTCCTCCCGCACCACGAAGCCGAAGGCCTCGGGCTTGGCAATGCTTTCGAGCGCCACGCCTTCCATCGCCACGGGCGGAGCCTCCTGCGCTAGGGCCCGGAAGTCGTTGGCGAGCGCGGCCTGCACCGCAGGTTCGAACGGAGCGGATTCGAGCATCGCTTCCTGCTGCACCACCACGCGCCCCAGTTCGGTGAAGCCCGGCGGCAGGGCCGGATTCTCATTGCCATGGGCGAAGTCGTAACTCGCACGCAGCAGCGGCAAATAGGCGTTGATTCCGCGTTGGACATCGAAAGACGGTGCCAAGCCTTCGAATTGCAGGTCGAGGAAAGCGGCGGACTCCGGTTCCATTGCCAGGTCCGGTTGCATCGGCGTCACCGGGAACGGCTCTGTATCCGGGTCGGGCAAAAAAGCGAAGGCCGCGGAGGCGGCGTTCGATTCCGGCCGGAGCTCGTCCTTAAACATACCCCGCAGGCGGGCGAGTTGAAAGAGGGGAATCTGGCTGTCTTCGGTGACGATCTCGAGGGCGGTGTGCCGGCTGCGCTTGACTTCCAGGTCGAGCGCGGCATCGGCGAGACGAATGGCGGCTAAAGCCGGGCTCGACGCTTCCAGCCGGATCTCGCTGTCCTGGTCCGCGGAGGCAATGGCCGTCGTCTTCGCCGCGCGAACCGTTTGGGTCACCACATAGAAGTCACTTTCCCAGCGCCCTTGTCCCATCAAGGAAACAATCGCCGCCTGTAACGCGAGTAAATCGTCGACGGCGTCCACCGTACAACCGGCGGCGGCGAAAAATACCGCATTTTCCCGGGAGAACTTAAGTTCGAGAGCCGCGCGAACCGCCGGAACGCCACCCGGTTCCACCTCACCCTTCGCAATGAGTTGAAAATCGACACCGCCCTTGGACTTAAATTGAAAGGTAGAACGGCCCGCGCCGGGAATCGTTTGTAAGTGGACGCCGAGTTGACTGACATTTCCGAGCCGCTCAAAAATGTGGTCCCGCAGAACTCCATAATCGCCGAGCGCAATTGGCCGATTGGGCGGGAAGTTAGCGTGCATCCGCAGCTCTTCACGCAATTGCTTACAATACTGGGGTCCGAGAGCCATCTGTTGCCTCCGCTCGCGATCATTTCATGATTTGTTCCTTAAATCAAGATGGTTGCGTCATAATTTCTGGTGACAGAGCTTCTTGTTACATTGCAACAGTTTCGAAACAGAATTCTTTTTTCATTTATCCTATTTCTTTCTTTGCGGAAGCACTATATACTGCACAAGTCGAAGTAAGCGGCCGGAAGGAGATTCTTACGATGAGCAATCTGGAAGAGCGATTGAGGTTAGCCAATCAGGCGTTCCAAGCACGAGACCAGGATTTGTCCCAGGAGTTACTCGACCGCGCCGCCGGTCCGGGGCTCGGTTTGGAGAGCTTTAACGAAATGGCGCCTGTGCAGCTCCAGGGGATGGCCCTCGAAACCATCGTGCGGCGGACGGGCCGTCCGGTGCTTGCCGTATCCCGCGACGAACCGAAGCTCGACTTCAAGGACGCCGAAAGCGAAGTCTGGCGCGCCCGCCTCACCAAGGCCAAAAGCCAGATCGTCCACGCCGTCCGCGCCGTCGGCCGCATCGAAGTACAGAATAATCCTTGGCTCAGTTGGGTGGGCACGGGCTGGCTCGTGGAGAGCGACATCGTCGTAACGAACCGCCACGTCGCCAAGGAGTTCGCGCGCCAGGGCGGCAGCGGTTTCGTCTTCCGCACCGGCGGCGGCGGCCAGCCGATGTCGGCGTCGATCGACTTTCTCGAAGAGTTCGACCGCGAGGACAGCCTTTCGTTCCGGCTCCAAAGCGTGCTCCACATCGAGTCCGACGAAGGGCCGGACATGGCGCTGCTCAAGGTGGTCCCCGATAGCGGCAACCAGCTCGCGCCGCACATTGCGCTGCGCGAAGGGGCCCTGAACCCCGAGGCCGAGGTGGCCGTCATCGGCTACCCCGCGCGCGACAGCCGGATTCCGGACCTCCCGCTGATGCTCGACATCTTCGGCGACGTCTTCGACAAGAAGCGTCTGGCACCCGGCCAGATCCTGACCAATACGGCCACCAGCCTCACGCACGATTGCTCGACCCTGGGCGGTAACTCCGGGTCTGTCGTGCTCGACCTTGAGAGCGGCCATGCCGTCGGGCTGCACTTCGCTGGCCGCTTCCTCGAAGCCAATTTCGCCGTGCCGGCCGTCGTCGTGCGGGAGCGCCTGGCAAAGATCACAGCAGGGTCGAGCTTCGTGCCGGCCGTCCTCCCTCCAGCCGTCAAACCGACAGCCAAGGAAGAGCCGCCGGTAACCACTCAGAGCCCAACGCCAGCGCTGCCGCAGATGACCTTTACAATCCCGCTGCAAGTCACCATCTCCCTAGGCCCAATCGGCAATTCAGTGACCGCGACAGCCGCGACAAGCGGGAAGCCCGTAACGACGGCGATTGCGGTAAGCTCCGCCACCGACGATGACGAGGTCTTTGAGATTGAAGGCCGCGTCGAAGATTATCGCGGTCGCCAAGGCTACCAGATCGACTTCCTGGGCGCCGGCATCAAAGTGCCCCTGCCCGAGATCACCCGCCGCAGGGACGAGACTCTCACCTTTAGCGTCAGCGGCAGGACGGAGTCAATTCTACGTTACACGCACTATTCGGTCGTCATGAACAAGAATCGCCGGCAGTGTTTCTTTAGCGCGGTCAACATCAACGGCAAGGAGTCCAAGCGAACGGCGCGACCGGGTTGGCGCAGCGACCCGCGCATCCCCGCCAACCTGCAGATCG
>JBBRIO010000536.1:0-3909 GCA_038220855.1 Bryobacterales bacterium
GCCCTTCTCGTGTTTCAGCCGCCAGGCCCCGTAAATCGCCTTGCCATATTTATCAAGATTGAAGGGCCGACCGCCTTCGGCCGAAGTTGTTCGGAAGCCGTGGGTCGTATAAATCGTAGTGATCCGGTTCAACGCGGAGAGCTCAAAGCCACTCTTCCCTGGATCGGCGAAGAACTGTAACGGCCCTGAACCGATGACGGCGTGGCTGGCGATCTTCTTCGCTGCTTGCAAATAACGTTCGAGACTTGCGTCGGCCATGAATTGAACATCGCCGAAATTAGTAAAACCTTCGCCGCCGACGGAGTCGGGGACGAAATCATTTTCGGTGTCGATGTCGAGGCTGGTTAAATCTTTGATTGTGTAAGCGTACTCTCCGCTAGTGAGGCGCCGGAGCGCGACGCGACCGGGGTCGCCGGCGTTGCGGGAGGCGATTTCGTTCAACTTCGTTCGAATCCATTGCGTAGCGACGCGACGTTCTTCGTCGCTCGGCTGCGGCAAATTCGGCGGCGGCATATGCTTCGACTCGATCGCATCGGCAACCTTTTCCCACTGCTGAAACTGCTCTCCCATCGGCATCAGTTTCTCGAAGCTGATGCCGCCGGTGGCGGCTTTACCGTGGCATTGAAAGCAATATTGACGGAACGTTACAGGTAAATCATCGGCTGCAACGACGGGACTGCAGGCGACTATCACCAAGAACAGGGAAAGGCGCATTATGAAGAAACGTTATCACAGCTAAGCGCTGAGCGCATCGGTCACGATTTTCTGCGCCTCCATCTGGACTTGGCGCAGATGGGCTTGTCCGTGGAAGCTTTCGGCGTAGATCTTGTAGATGTCTTCGGTGCCGGAGGGGCGAGCGGCAAACCACGCGTTCTCGGTGACGACTTTTAGGCCGCCGAGCGGATTACCATCGCCGGGGGCGGCGGTGAGAATTTGCAGAATCGGTTCGCCGCCGAGTTCGGAGGCGGTGACATTGCCAGGAGAGAGTTTGGCGAGTTTGGCCTTCTGCGCCGTGTTGGCCGGCGCCTCGATTCGTTCGTAGGTCGAGCGGCCCATCGCTTGCTCCATCAGGCCGTAGACTTCGCCGAGATCCTTCTGCCAACGAGCGGTCATCTCAGCGCTGAGGAGACAGGCGATGAGACCGTCTTTGTCGGTGGTCCAGACGCGGCCATCTTTGCGGAGGAACGTGGCACCGGCGCTCTCTTCGCCGACGAAGCCGAGCGAGCCATCAATCAAGCCGGGGACGAACCATTTGAAGCCGACCGGGACTTCGTAAAGCTGGCGGCCGAGGCGGGCGGCGACGCGGTCGATCATGCTGCTGCTGACGGCCGTTTTGCCGATCGCGGTGTTCGCCGACCAGAGCGGGCGGTGGGTGAAGAGGTACTCGATGCAGAGAGCTAGATAGTGGTTCGGAGGAAGCAACCCGGCGCTGCGGGTGACGATGCCGTGACGGTCATGGTCAGTGTCGCAGGCGAAGGCGATGTCGAACTTATCGCGGAGGGCGATGAGCGGCTCCATGACGGGAGGCGACGACGGGTCCATGCGAATCTTGCCGTCCCAATCGAGGCTCATGAAGCGGAAGGTGGGATCGACTAAGGGGTTGACGACGGTGAGGTTGAGCTTGTAGCGTTCGGCGATGCGAGGCCAGTAGTGAACGCCGGCGCCGCCGAGCGGATCGACGCCCAAGGAGGAGTCAATCACGGAGAAGTCGATGACGTTGTCGAGGTCGTTGACGTAGTGGGTCAGGTAGTCGTGGCGATGGGTGGTGGCCGCGTTCAGCGCCTGGCGATAGGGGAGGCGCTTGACGTCGACGAGGCCAGCGGCGAGGAGAAGGTTCGCCTCGTTTTGGATCCAGGTGGTGGCGGTGCTATCGGCGGGACCGCCGTTCGAGCCGTTGTACTTGAAGCCGCCGTCGGTGGGAGGGTTATGTGAGGGGGTGACGACGATGCCATCGGCGACGCCGGGGTAAGTGATGATGGCGTGCGAGACGGCGGGCGTCGGGGTGTAATCGGTGCCGAGGGGGAGCATGACGTCGACGCCGTTGGCGGCGAGGACTTCGAGAGCGGTGGCGGCGGCGGGCTCAGAGAGAGCGTGCGTGTCGATGCCGAGGAAGAGCGGCCCGGTGATGCCCAGCAACTGGCGATAGCGACAGATGGCCTGGGTGATGGCGAGAATATGACCTTCGTTGAAACTCAGGTTGTAAGAGGAGCCGCGATGCCCCGAGGTGCCGAACGAGACGCGTTGTTCGGGAATGGAGGGATCGGGATGTTCGGAGTAGTAGGCCGTGATGAGTTTGGCTACGTTGACCAGCTGGGAAGGTTCGAGGAGCATCGCTGCTCCTCATCATATCGCCCCGGCAAGGGAGTTAGAATCGTAGGCATGAAACGGTGCTTACTGGTGTTGGGCGTGCTAGGGCTGGCGGCGTGTAGCAAGCCAGAGGTGAAGCAGGCGGCAGCCGTGCCGGTCGTCGTGGACGAGAGCATCGTACGGAAGGATCCGGCGTTCGACGCGCTAGTGCCGGTGGGTGCCAAGATCGAGAAGGTAGCGACGGGCTTTCAATTCATTGAAGGGCCGTTGTGGAGGCCGGAAGGGGTACTGTTGTTCTCGGACGTGCCAGGCAACGTGATTCGGCAATGGTCGCCCGACGGCAAGTTGGAGGAGGTGCTGCGGCCGTCGGAGAATAGCAACGGGCTGATTGGCGGCAAGGACGGGACGCTGGTGATCTGCCAGCATAGCGGGCGGCGGGTGGCGCTGCGGTCGAAGAGCGGCGTTTTGACGACGTTGGTCGATCGGTTTGAGGGCCGGAGGTTGAACAGCCCGAATGATGCCGTGTACCACTCGGATGGCTCGCTGTACTTCACGGATCCGCCGTATGGGTTGGAGAAGCAGGACGATGATCCGGGCAAGGAACTGGCGTTTAATGGCGTCTATCGGCTGGCGGACGGGAAGCTGCAGGCGGTGACCAAGGAGCTGAGCCGGCCGAACGGGATTGCGTTGTCCCCGGACGAGAAGACCTTGTATGTGGCGAACTCGGACGCGAACCGGAAGCTGTGGATGCGGTACGGCGTGATGCCGGACGGGACCCTGGTAAACGGCCGTGTTTTTGCGGATGTGACGGCGGAGAAGGCGGAAGGGTTGCCCGACGGCTTGAAGGTGGACAGCAACGGGAATGTATGGGCGACGGGGCCGGGAGGGGTGTGGGTGTTCTCGCCGGAGGGCAAGCATTTGGGGACGATTAAGCCGGCGGAGGTGCCGGCGAACGTGGGCTGGGGAGGGGACGGCAAGACGCTGTACATGACGGCGCGGACGGGGCTGTATCGGATTCAGACGGCGGTGAGCGGGAAGAAGGCTGTCTATTAATGGCGGGGGCAACGCCGGATAAGTTTGGGCCCTATAAAGTGCTCTCGTCGTTGGGATCTGGCGGGATGGGTGATGTGTGGAGGGCCCGCGATACGAGGCTGGACCGGGTGGTGGCGCTGAAGACCTCGCGGTCGACGTTTGACGATCGTTTTGAGCGGGAGGCGCGGGCGGTGGCGTCGCTGAACCACCCGAACATTGTGGCGCTGTACGATGTGGGCCGGGAGGACGGGGTTTCATACCTGGTGACGGAGCTGGTGGAGGGGGAGACGCTGCGGACGGTTCTGTTGCGCGACCCGATGCCGTTGCGGCGAGCACTGGAGCTGGGGGCGCAGATTGCGGAGGGGCTGGCGGCGGCGCATCAGATTGGCATTGTGCATCGGGACTTGAAGCCCGAGAACATCATGGTGACGAGAGAGGGGCGGGCCAAGATACTGGACTTTGGGCTAGCGAAGCGGGACGAGCAGCCGAAGTCGGACGAGACGCAGACGCATTCGGGGCCGTTGACGAACGAAGGATCGGTGATGGGCACGGTGGGCTATATGTCGCCGG
>JBBRIO010000537.1:0-3906 GCA_038220855.1 Bryobacterales bacterium
AGGCCCACTTTGCAAGACAACATAGCCCGGCAAATCCTTCGATTCGCTCCCTATGCCATACGTGACCCACGAACCCATCGACGGCCGGCCCGCCCGGACACTCCCGGTATTGGAAAACATCTTGGCTGGACCGTGGTTAAAGTTTTCGGTCGAAACGCCGTGCAGCACCGTCAAGTCATCCGCAATCCCCGCAATATGCGGCACCAGGTCGCTGAACCAATGTCCCGAATTGCCATGTTGTTTGAAGGTTCGCCGCGTGCCGAGTAACTTCGGCGTATCCTTCGAAAACGTGTCCATAAAGGCGAACCGCTTGCCTTTCAGAAACGATTCCGGCGTCGGTTTGCCGTCCCACTTATTCAGTTCCGGCTTATAGTCAAATAGCTCTAAATGGCTCGGCCCACCCGCCATGAACAGGAAGATCACGTGATCTGCTTTGGCCGGAAAATGCGTCTGCCCCGCGCCGAGTAAGCCATCGGCTAGCATCGACGCTAGGGCCGCTTTGCCTACCCCAAAGCCGCAGTCTTTGAAGAGTTGTCGCCGTGTCCGAAATCGAGTTAGTTTATTCTCAAGATCCATATTCCCTACTCCCGAGTCATGAACTCGTCCAAATTCAACAGTACTCGCGCCACGCTGGTCCACAACGCCTTCTCGGTCGCCTGAGGCTGCGAATCTCGCTGCTGCCGCACGAACCGGAGAAGCCGATCGGCCTCTTTCGCTCGCGGGGACCGTTGCACCGCCAACTCGAATCCATGCCGAAGGCGCTTCTCTTCGCCTCCCGTGACTTCCGTCACCATCCTTCCGGCCAGCGCTTCGGCAAACTCCACCGACGCTTCATCATTGAGCATGGCCAGCGCCTGCAAAGGAGTGTTGGATCGGACGCGACGCGTACACGAAGTAATGCCATCCGCCGCGTCAAAAATCGTCAAGCTCGGATGCGCCGCGCTCCGTTGGAAAAAGGTATACATCCCCCGCCGATAGCGCTCCGGCCCCGTCGCCGTCTTCCATTCCCGAACCACTTGCGTCACCGTCAGCGCCCCCGGCGGAATCGGCGGAAAGAAACTTGGCCCGCCTACCTTCGCCGTCAGCAAACCGCTGCTGACGAGCGCCGCGTCCCGAATTATCTCAGCGTCTAGCCGTAGACGGTTCTGCCGCGCTAACAGCTTGTTTTCGGGGTCCACGGCCGTCGCATCCTCCCGTAACCGCGAAGACTGTTGGTAGGTTCCACTCGTTACAATTAGCTTGTGCAACGCCTTCTGGCTCCACCCGCTATCCATAAACGATGCCGCCAGGAAGTCGAGTAACTCCGGATGCGTCGGTCGATCCCCGACCAAGCCAAAATCGCTCTCGGTTCCGACAATCCCGCGACCGAAATACTGCTGCCAAATCCGGTTCGCCGTCACCCGAGCCGTCAACGGGTTATCTTTCGCCACCAGCCACCGGGCAAAGTCCAGCCGGGTCGACCCACCCTTCATCGGCGGGAGCACCGAAAGCGTACCCGGCTCAACCGCGCTCCCCTTCCGGGTAAAGTCGCCGCCCAAGTGGATGAAGGACGGTCGGGGGCTCGCGCGCTCCTTCATCACCAGAGTCCGCAGCAGCTTCGGCTTCTCCTTGCGGAGGTCAACCAATGCCTTCCGTAACAAAATCAACTTCGGGTCCTTGTCTGCATTCTCGGTCAACGACTCCTGATGCTTCCGAATCTGTAACTCCAAGTCCTGCACATCGGCGTCCCACTTCACTTGTTTGGCTTTCTCTTCCTCACTACCAATTTCGAGAAACGGACGGTTAAAATACTTCCGGTCGGCTTCTTTGTCCACTTCGTCGATTCCGTTCCAAAATGCAAAGAATTGATAGAACTCCCGTTGCGACACGGGGTCATATTTATGATCATGGCAACGGGCACATCCCAAGGTCAGACCCAAAAACGCTGCCCCCGTCGTCGCTACCCGATCCGCCACCGCTTCCACCCGGTACTGCTCGAAATCGATCCCTCCTTCAAAGTTCGACGGAGTATTGCGATGGAATCCCGTGGCCATAATCTGGTCGTTCGTCGCGTTAGGCAGTAAGTCGCCCGCTACTTGCTCAATAACGAACTGGTCAAACGGCATGTCCTTGTTGATCGCTTTCAGCACCCAATCCCGATAGGGCCAAATGTCGCGTGGCGCGTCAATCGTGTAGCCGTCGGTATCCGAGTAACGCGCGACGTCTAACCAGTGCCGTCCCCATCGCTCCCCGTAACCCTCCGAGGCCAGGAGCCGATCAACAACTTTGTCGTAGGCCCCGCGTGAGTTGTCGTTCAAAAAAGCGTCCAACTCCGCCGGCGTCGGCGGCAACCCGGTCAGATCAAGATGCACCCGCCGCAGCAGCGTCCGCTTATCGGCCACTGGCGACAAACTCAAATTCTTCTCTTTTAACTTCGCCAGAATGAAGGCATCAATTGAGGCCCCCGCGGGCCTGGGCCGAACCGGTTGAAACGCCCAGTGCTTACTCGTGCGCCGTTTCGCCTTGACGAACGACTCCGGCACCGGCATCCCCGAGCTCACCCATACCTCCAGCGTCGCCACATCGGCGTCGCTCAATTTCTTGCCGCCCTTCGGCATCTTCAAATCGCCGTCATGCTTCACGGCCGCGAGGATCACCGCCGCCGCCGGCCCCCGGTTCCCGCCCTTTAAAATCGCTTCCTTCGAATCGAGCGACAACCCGCTGTTCATCGAGTTGACATTGTGGCAGCCCGCGCAACTCTTCTTCAGAATCGCGAGCGCCTCCGCCCCGTCCTGCGCCATCAGCGGAACCGCGGCCAAGAAAAATATCCAAAATCGAAGCATTGTGCGTATCTTATCAAGAGATGCCGATGCTTGTGGCTTTGTTGGCCGTCACCTTTTATTCCGACGTCCTGCCCATCCTCGAACGACGCTGCCTAACCTGTCATCAGACGGGGGAAGCCGCTCCCATGCCGTTGGCTTCGTTCCGCGAAACCCGCCCTTTCTCCAAAGCCATCCGCGACGCTGTAACCTCCCACTCCATGCCCCCTGGCGGTGCCCTGCCCCCTGACGAAATAGCTATCCTCCAACGGTGGGCCGCCCACCCCGCCGAGGGCAACTCTCCCCGCGCCGCCGTGCTACCCGTCAAACCGACCGTCCGCGCGGACCTTACCATCCGCATGCCGACGCCCTTCGTTGTCCCCGCCTCGCAGCCGATCGAGTATCAGCATTTCATTCTCCCCACCGGACTCGCGCAGTCGCGCTGGGTTCAGGCGATCGAGATTCGACCCGGCAACCGCCGCGTCGTACATCATGCGGTCGCCTTCGTCCGCACCGCTCGCAGCGAGTTCCTTCGCGGCGGGCGGCTCTCGGTCGAAGACGAGGTCCTCGCCACCTACCTCCCCGGGGAAGGCGTCCTCCGGTTGCCCCCCGGCCAAGCCAAGCTTTTGCCCGCCGGTGCCGAACTTGTCCTTCAACTCCACTACACCGCGGCACCCCAGACCGAATCGGACCAGACCGAAATCCTCCTCGAATTTGGCCCGACGCCGCGCGAGCGCGTTTACACCCTCAGCGTCGCCCAAGGGGAGTTCGTCATCCCTCCGTTCGCCAAAGCCCACCCGGTCACAGCCGAGTTTACCGTCCAAACCGAAGTCCGCATTCTCGCCGTCACTCCCCACATGCACGTGCGCGGCCGCTCCCTCCGCGTCCTCGCCGGCGATACCGTTATCCTCGATCTACCCCGTTACCGTTTCGACTGGCAACTCCGGCAGACCCTTCCCAAACCTCTCACCCTCGCCCGTGGGGAAACCATCCGCGTCGAAGCCACTTTCGACAACTCCCGCAACAACCCTCGCAATCCCGACCCCTCCGCCTCCGTCCGCTGGGGGGAACAAAGCTGGCAGGAAATGCTCGTCGCCTTTGTTGACGT
>JBBRIO010000538.1:0-3903 GCA_038220855.1 Bryobacterales bacterium
CGGCTTGGCCGTGGGTCTGGCCCTGGCCGCTCCCGCGATCGTGCTCACGGTCATCCTCGGCTGGTCAGCCGAGGCGACGACCCTGTTCATGGGGGTCACCGTGATCGCGTACACGGTCGCCGGCGGGGTTAAGGCAATTACCTGGACCGACTTCCAGCAGATGCTGATTATGATGTTCGGGCTGGGGATGGCGCTGATCACCGCGATCTGGATGCTGCCGGCCAATGTCGGCTTCACCGGCGCGCTGGCGGTGGCCGGCGGGGCAGGGAAGTTGAACCCCATCGTCACGGCCTTTTCGTGGAACGATCGGTACAACATCTGGAGTGGCATCTTCGGTGGGATGTTCCTGGCGCTGTCGTATTTCGGTTGCGACCAAAGCCAAGTGCAGCGTTATCTCACGGGCAGTTCGATAGCGCAAAGCCGGCTGAGCCTGCTGTTTAACGCGGTGGCGAAGTTGCCGATGCAGTTCACTATCCTGCTGACGGGATGTATCGTTTTTGCTTTTTTCACTTTCGAACAACCGCCCTTGCTGTTTCAGAAAAATGCACAAGCCAGGATCGAGCAATCGGCGGAATATCCGGCACTAAAAGGCCGTTATGATGCGGCGTTTCTGAAGCGGCGCGCGGCGGCCGAGAACATCGGCAACGATCGCGAAGCTTATCAGGCGGCTCATCTCGAGTTCGAAGTGGTCCGGAAGGAAGGCTCGAAACTAGCCGAGCGTTTGTTGGGCGAGAAGGGCTTTAACGATACCAACTACATCTTCTTGAACTTCGTCACGACGTACTTGCCGGTGGGCCTGGTGGGGTTGGTGATCGCGGCCATTCTGGGCGCGGCGATGTCGGTGATCTCGGGCGAGATCAATTCGCTGGCGACGGTCTCGGTGATCGACATCTACCGCCGCTACCTGAAGAAGGAGGCCTCGGACCGACACTACTTGTGGGCGGCCCGGGGGGCCACCGCGTTTTGGGGCCTCTATGCCGTCGTGACGGCGCAATTCGCCCGCAATATGGGTTCGCTCGTGGAAGCTGTGAACCTGCTGGGTTCGTTTTTCTACGGCGGCATTCTCGGCGTCTTCGTGCTGGCCATGTACACCAAACGGGTCGGCCCTTGGGCAGCCTTCATCGGGGTGATCGCCGGTGAGGCGGCAATCTTCACCCTGCACTACAGCGGCATGGCGTCGTTTCTCTGGTACAACGTGGCCGGGTGCCTGGTGGTGATCGCCGTCGGGTTGGGAATCTCCTTTTTTGAAAAGCGACCCGTCGCCTAAACCTGCATGGTGGCCACGTCGACGTGGCTGCGATGCCCTTCGACAACGACGATGCCGCTTTCGGTGACGTGATAGCGTTTGGCGTCCTCTTCCAGGTTGTAGCCGATGGTGGCACCTTCCGGGATGCGGACGTTTTTATCGAGAATCGCGCGTTTGATTTTGGCGCGCCGCCCGATGTCACAGTTGTCGAAGACGATGGAATCTTCAATCGAAGCTCCCGCGTGAATCCGGCAGCCGCGGCCAATCACGGAGTTCTTCACCGAACCACCGGCTAGAATCGAACCCCCAGCGACAATCGAATCGATGCCGACGCCACGACGGCCCTCTTCGTCAAAGGTGAACTTGGCGGGCGGATCCTCGTAGCCGGCGGTGCGCAAGCGCCACTCCCGGTTGTACAGGTTCAACGCGGGATCGACCGCGCGAAGATCCATGTTGGCTTCGTAATAGGCTTCCAGCGTACCGACATCGCGCCAGTAGGACTGCGCTCCGGCCGGGTCGCCGGGGATTTTATTAGTCTGGAAATCGTAGGCAAACAACTCGCTGCGGCCGACGAGCGACGGTAGAATGTCGCGGCCGAAATCGTGAGAAGAGTTCTCGTTCGCGGCGTCGGCGTAGAGTTCGCGCAGCAAGAGTCCCGTCGAAAAAATATAGTTGCCCATTGAGGCGAAAACTTGGTCCGGCTTGCCGGGAATCGTCGGCGAGTCGGGATTCTTTTCGTGGAAGCCATGGATGCGGCCATCGCCGCCACACTCGATGACGCCGAATTCGCTCGCATACTGCTTGTCGACGGGAATCGCCGCCACGGTCGCCTGGGCGCGCTTTTGCTCATGGAACTCGATCATCTCCCGGATGTTCATCCGGTAAATGTGATCGGCCCCGAAGATGCAGACCAGATGAGGATCGGCTTGCTCAATCAGGTTGATGTTTTGATAGACCGCATCGGCTGTCCCCCGGTACCACGTCTCGCCCGCCGAGCGCATCTGCGCGGGCACGGGAATCACGAATTGATTCTTGAGCAATCCGCTGAACTCCCATCCGTCGCGGATGTGTTGGAGCAGCGACTGGCTCTTGAACTGGATCAGAACGTAGGTCGAATAGACACCAGAATTGACCAGGTTACTGAGCACGAAATCGATGATTCGGTAGCGACCGCCAAACGGCACCGCTGGCTTGGCGCGTTCCTTGGTCAGCGGATAAAGGCGTGTGCCTTTACCGCCCGCCAACACAAACGCTAAGACTCGAAGTTGCATGAATTCAGGCTCCGGAAAAGTTATCTAAAGAAGAGGACTGCCCTTCTTTTATACAACCAAGTGGACCGTTGCAACAGGACCCCTCCGAAACGGTACACTCAACGGTCATATGAGCGTCCACTGGGTTCGCGCTTTTTGCCTGTCGTTGCCCCACGCGACGGAAGATGTGAAGTGGGAAATCGACCTCGCGTTTTGTATTGGGGCGAAGATGTTTGCCGTGACGTGTCTTGAGCCGCGCGCGGTTAAGCTGACGTTCAAAGCGACTCCCGAGGCGTTCGCCGAACTCGTCGAACGGCCTGGCATCATTCCCGCGCCGTACCTGGCCCGCGCTTCGTGGGTCGCGCTGGAGGATGAGGACGTATTGTCTCGTCAGGAGTTGAAGCCGCTGTTGCGCACCGCTTACGACCTTGTGTTGGCGAAACTTCCGAAAAAACTTCGCCTCCAATTAACACCTTGACAGTCTACATATCGTGGCGCACAGTATATGTAGAACATCATGGCTACCACTCCCCTGCTCCAAGGCACGCTCGATATGTTGATTCTGCAAGTGCTTTCGCGCGATCCGCTGCACGGCTACGCGATTTCGACGGCGCTTCAGCATTTGTCCCGCGAGGTGCTGCAAGTCCAGCAGGGGAGCCTTTATCCCGCCCTCCACCGGCTGGAGAACAGGGGCTGGCTGTCGGCTGAGTGGAAGGAGTCTGACCAAGGCCGGATGTCGAAAGTCTACTCGCTTACCAAGGCAGGCAAGAAGCAGCTCATTGATGAAGCCGCGAACTGGCGCCGCATGGCCGCTGCGATTGAACTGGTGATGGCGTGACGCCCGATGAGCGCAAGCTGCAAGCCGAGATGGACGACCATCTTCGTTCCCACGCCGCTGACCTCGAAAGCCAGGGCCTTTCGCCCGCCGAGGCGATGCGGCAGGCGCGGATAGCGTTCGGCTCCGTCGAAGCCATCAAAGAAGAGTGCCGTGAGCAGCGCCCCGGCAACTGGCTCTTCGATCTAGGCCGTGACATGCACTACGCCTGGCGAATGCTCCGCCGGTCGCCCGTGCTGGCGGCCACCGCAGTGCGGTCGCTCGGGTTGGGAATCGGCGCGAACACGGCCATCTTCACGTTGATCGACTGCCTGATGCTCCGTTCGCTGCCCGTGTAACGGCCCGGGGAGTTGTTTGCCGTGAAGTGGCAGTCGAAGAAGCATCCGGACGATGCGGTGCTCCGCTTCTCGAATGGATCTAGCAGTGGCGACAAGGATGGCAACGTAGCCAACTACTTCTCGCTCGCATCGTACGGGGCACTGCGCGGGAAAATGCAGGTGGCGGGGTTTCTCGAAGCCAACGCCGCCAGTGTGCGCGTCGATGGCCCTGCCGAGTCGGCCCAGGTGCAACTC
>JBBRIO010000539.1:0-3900 GCA_038220855.1 Bryobacterales bacterium
GACGCGGCCGGGGGTCCACCAATGGGGTTGTTGCCCCAAGTTCCCTTGGCTTGCCATCCGGAGTTCACAGTAGGGTTCCTCGCTGCCGTCCAGACGACTTTGTTGCCCTGAAACGCCGATTTCAGTGTGATATTAAGCGTGACTGTTAGCCGCGTGCCGGCTGCTGCGGATGACGACTGAGACCCGTAGACGATGCACTGACCGTTCTGCACGTTGCTCGCAGAGCCAAGAAGTAGCGGTGCCGATAAGTTATTTCCGTCGTCGCTCACCAAATAAAGAGTATTTGACTGCGGCAAGAAGGCTACGTAGCATGCTGAACGTCCGTCAAGAGCATTATTAATGAGAACATTTACGGTTTCGATCAAACCCGCCCCCTGCTGGTGTTCGAACGTTGCCGTAACCAACTGAGAGGCGCTGTCGATTCTTCCTGGATCGAATCCTGTCGCTTGGACCGTCCCACTGAGGACAGGCACCGACCACGTACCGAGCGCCTGCCAACCTTAAGTGGCTCCAGATGGCGTTTCCGCGGCTGCCCACAGCGCCTTGTTCCCTGCAAACCCGGGCCGATATGTAACGTTCACGATCAGCTTGAGCGCTTCATTCAAACCTTGGGCCGACGATCGAGAAACGTCGATCAGGCACTGCGAGTTGCTAAGTACGACATTTGGTGTTCCAGGAGCATATCCGAATGGGTAAAGATTCCCGTCGTCCTGAACCAGATAGATTCGATTTGATGGAACGTCGTACGCAAGATAGCAGGCGTTCCGTCCGTCGAGTCCAGAGTTGACGAGTAGATTCACGACGCCCAGCGAGGACCAGCCACCGGGATGAGAGAAGGTGGCGGTTATCACGTTCGCGTCACCGGATCCGAAGGCGGGCGAGACGCTTACCGCGCCGGGCCCGTTGGATGGGCCTACGGCGAGCAAAGAAAAAGTACTGAGGAGGAATGCGACGAGTAACTTACGCAAAGTTCTATACTCCTAGTGGGATTCTGAGGCCCTTCTGATGCGTTGTCAATCCCTTTTTCGGTCTGCTCCCAAAAATGGGGCGAAACGGATAGTGATGCATTGTAGTCGCGACCAGCAGTCTTCATTACATTTTGATGACAATGTCGAGTGGAATAACTTGGCGCGTGGAGTCCTTGGCGGCAGGTACGAAGTGGTCGTCGTAGGCGGCTTTCCATCTACCGAGGCGATTGATCGCTGATACGGCTCCGACGTGTAAATCAGGAACGGGCGTATTCCCTGTTCGTTCGAGGACATAAGGTTGCCGGGAACCCGGGTGTCAGCAAAGAGGTGGAAGAATTTTCAGGAGTGGAACTGAAGCGCGCGAAGAGAGACCGAGCGGCCCGCAGAGGGTGAAGCGAGACAACCATCGCGCCCCCAAATTGATCGTCTGCTATCTTTTCTCTTGGGCGGCCAAAAAATACTTTTAATCTGAAGTATTAAGGTGATCTTGGCCCAATTAGGCTATTGCCATCGGGAGAAGGTAAGGGCAATCTCAATGGAAGAGTCGAAATGGTTAGTGAGAAACGGTTGGCTGGCTGCCTACGGGTGGAGCAGAAAGTTCAACTTCGTTGGGCGGAAGGGCGTGGACGGGAGCGAACGGCCCAGGGAACTTGTGTCGACATTGCCCGCCGGGGGATGGCCGTTTTGGTGCAGGGACGGATTCCGATAGGGACGCAGATTCATTTGCGGGAGAAAGCGCTGCAACTGATCGGCATGGCGGTGGTGCGGAATCAGCGGGAGCAGCGGGGTTGGGACCGGACAGGACTTGAGTTTTGCGGGGCGCTGCTAACGCCCCACGAGGTGCTGAACCGGCTAGAGCACGTAGGCGTAGAGGACGGTCAGTAGGCCGATCAGGGTGGCGAGGAAGACGCTGTGACGGAGGGTGAAGCGGAATAGCTTGGCTTCGTCAGCGGCTTTCATGCCGGTGGCCGCGGCGGCCACGGCGATGCTTTGCAGGCTAATCATTTTGCCCATGACACCGCCGCTGGAGTTGGCCGAAGCCATGAGCACCGGGTCGAGGCCGAGGCTGTTGGCGGTGACAACTTGCAGGTTGCCGAAGAGGGCATTGGCGGAGGTGTCGGAGCCGGTGAGGAAGACGCCGAGCCAGCCGAGCATGGCAGAGAAGAAGGGGAACGTGGAGCCGGTGGAGGCAAAGGCGAGGCCAAGGGTGGCGGTGGCGCCGGAGTAGTTCATCAGGAACGCGAGGCCGAGGACGGTCGCAATGGTGAGCAGCGAGAGGGCGAGTTGCCTGGTGGTCGTAACGAGAATGCCGACGAACTTCTTAGGCGACACGCCGAGTCATTAAGCGGCTACAATGCCGGCGAACATGCAGGAAGTGCCGGAAGCGGAGAGCCAGGAGAATGCGTACATGGCGGCGTAAGGAGTCGGTTTGGGGACCGTGGGGGCGATACGTTCGACCATGTTATGGAGGCCGGGCCAGGGGATGTTGACGGTGTAGGTATTGAGATAAGCTTTGACGTCTTTCTCGCCCCAGATGAGGACGAAGACGACGAGAAGGAGGTAGGGCAGCCAGGCGCGGAAGAGCTGCATGCCGGTGTAGTGTTTCTTTTCCGGAGCGGCGGTGGCTTCGCCTTCGAGATGGAAGGTATCTTTTGGCTTCCAGAACTTGAAGAGGATGACGAGGGAGCCGATGGCGGCGAGGGAGCTGGTGATATCGACGAGTTCCGGGCCGAGGAAGTTGGAGACGAGATATTGCAATCCGGCGAAAGCACCGCCGCAGAGGAGAGCAGCGGGGAGGACGCCTTTTAAGGCGCGCCAGCCGCCCATGACGAGCATGAGGTACGACGGAACGAAGAAGGACAACGGGGCGCAGAGGCGACCGACCTGGGCGCTGAGTTCGCGGACGGGCAGGCCGGTGGTGAGAGCGAGAGTGGTGACCGGGATACCGATAGAACCGAAAGCCACGGGGGCGGTGTTGGCCAGAAGGCAGATGCCGGCGGCGTAGAAGGGCGAGAAGCCGAGTCCGGTGAGCATGGCGGCGGCGACGGCGACGGGGCTACCGAAGCCGGCGGCCCCTTCGATGAAGGCTCCGAAGGCGAAGGCGATCAGCAGCGCTTGGAGGCGACGGTCGGGCGTGAGATTGCCGATGGAATCCTTAACGATTTCGAAGTTGCCGGTTTCGAGGGTGATGCGATAGAGAAGGATGGCGGAGAAGACGATCCAGCCGATGGGGAGGAGGCCGAAGGCGGCACCGTAGGTGACCGCGCTGAAGACGGCGGGGGCGGGCATGCCGTAGGCGAAGAGCGAGACGGCGACGGCGGTGGCAAGGCCCGAGAGGCCGGCTAACCACGCCGGCTTGCGGAAGACGCCGAGCATGAGAAGCAGGGTCAAGATGGGTAGGCCCGCGACCAGCGCGGAGACGGCGAGGTTACCGCCGATGGGGAGATAGATCTGTTGCCACATGAATTGGACCTCAGTTATTGTATGCCCGGAACGCGATACACTGCTTGGCTTGACCCTGACGATTCTCGATTACGGCATTATCGCCCTCTACCTTTTCTTCGTACTTGGCATCGGTTGGACCCTGCGCAGCAAGGTCGCCAGCGCGGACCAGTTTTTGATTTCGGATCGATCGACGCCGCTGTGGGTGACGAGCTTGGCGTTTGTGGCGGCGAACCTGGGGGCGCAGGAGTTCATCGGAATGTGCGCTTCCGGCGCCAAGTATGGGATCATGACGGCGCACTTTTACTGGGCGGGGGCGATTCCGGCGATGATCTTCGTCGGCGTGTTTATGATGCCGTTTTACTACGGCAGCAAGGCGCGGTCGGTGCCGGAGTATTTGAAGCTGCGGTTTGACGAGAAGACCCGGGGATTGAACGCGGTGAGTTTTGCGGTGATGACGTTGTTTTCTTCGGGCGTTTCCATGTACGCG
>JBBRIO010000540.1:0-3899 GCA_038220855.1 Bryobacterales bacterium
ATAAGAAGAATTGCCAAGGCTGCCACCTGCCGCCCACCGGCGAACTCATCGCCGATCTCCGCTCGCCAAAGCCGATCTACTGGGTCACCAATAGCTCGGGCAAACGCTTCCTCAATCTCCGCGACCTCCCCATCGCCGAAGTCGGAACCGATCCCAACCAAGCCACCGAGTACAGGAACCGGACCGCCGACACCGGTGCCCTCGGCAAAGGCCGAGTCTCTGCCTCCGATGGCCTAAAGCTAGTCACCGAAGGCATTCGCGACCGCTTCTTCCGCCAAGCCAATTTGTCCGCCGAAGAGAAACTCGCCTGGCAAGGCTACCGCGACGGCAGCATCCCCGCCGTCCGTGCCGACTTGATCTATAAAGCCCGCCCCCTCAACGGCATCTGGGCCGCCGGCCCTTACCTGCACAACGCCTCGGTACCGACCCTCTACGAACTGCTCGCCTCCAAAGACCAACGCCCCGCCAAAGTCTTCTGGCTCGGCTCCAAGCGCTTCCTCCCTGAAAAAGTCGGCTACGAAACAGTAGAGGCCGAAGGCCGGTCCAAATTTGATCCCGCCCTGCCCGGCAACAGCAACGCCGGCCACTGGTTCCAGGACGGCCCCAGAGGCAACGGAGTCGTCGGACCAGCCTTGACCGAAGCCGATCGCCTGGCCCTGGTCGAGTACTTGAAAACGCTCTAATCCTACGAACGCATCCGCGTCATCAAGTACAGCCCCGCCAGTAGGAAAATTGCGTCCGGACTCCACGCCGCCACCGCCGCCGGCAACTGATTCAGGTTGCCGATCTGGACAAACAACTCGCCGACCGAGAAGTAGGCGATCGCAATCCCAAAACTCGCGCCTACGCTCGCCATCGCCCCGCGCCGGCCGCCCATAAAGCTGAACGGGATCGCAATCACCGCCAAAATAAAGGCAAACAGAGGCACCGCGAACTTCCGGTGATACTGCACCTGCAACCGGATCGTGTCAAAACCGCTCTGCTGCAAGTCCTGTATGTAGGTGTCCAGTTGCTGGAAGTTCATCTGCTTGTACTGCTTCTCTTCAATCAGAAAATAGTCCGGCTGCTCATCGATTTCGGGAAACGTCTTCACCTGAAACGCCTCAAACTTCTTGATCCGAATGTCGTCCATATCACGCACCCAACCGTTCTGAAACACCCACGCCGAAACACCCGCTTCCCAGTGCGCGCGCTCAGCCGAAATATGCCGCTTCAGCCGAAACGTCTTCGGGTCCAACTCATAGATGTGAACCCCCACCATCACCATCTCCGCCGGCTCGAAATGCTTGTAGTAATAGATCCGGGAACGCTTGCCGAAAATCCACTTCCGATCCGGCTGCAAGTACGTCTGCGGTGCCTTCCCCTTGATCTCGGCGCGTATCCCGTCCTGCACCAGGTTCGCGTCGGGAACTACGTAGTGATCAAAGGCAAACAACGCCCCGCTAAGCAATAACCCCGCCAACAGGATCGGAACCGACAGCCGATACAAACTAACGCCCGATGCCTTAAACGCCGTCACCTCGTTCTGCTTCGACATCACGCTGAACGTAATCAAAACCGCCACCAGAGCCGAAAGCGGCGACGAATCGTAGATCAGCTTAGGCGAAAGGAACAGGTGATAGCGCAGGACCTTCTCCATCGGAATCTGGTGCCGGATCACGTCGCTCAAAAGCTCGAAAAACGTGAATACCTGGGTCAACATCACAAAGCTGACGAGCCAAACGAAGAAATAAAACAGGAACTCACTCAACACATACGTGTCAACCAACTGCGGCATCATTCGAATACTCTTCCGCGGTGCCCGCCGCGCCAACAATTCGCGCTTTTCTCGATAATGTTCAGCCATCCCGCTGAAAGTTTCGAGTAACCATCCCCGGATTGCTCCAATCAAATCGCGGTCGCCCGGATGCTCCAGCCGAACTAACAAGGTCAGGCCGACGATAGCGAACAAAGCGTTCGGAGCCCAAGCCGCCAGTATCGGCGACATCGTCCCTTGCTTGGCTAACCCGATCAGACTTACCTGCGCCATGTAATAGAGAAAGGCGAGAAACACCGTCATCACGAACGCGCCGGACTTACCCGACTTGCGCGAAGAAACTCCAAGCGGAATTCCCACTAGAGCAAGTAAAAGGCAGGCAAACGGCAAGGATAACCGGCGCTGCAACTCGATATCTGCCTCGCGGGATCTCTTCGCCTCCACCATCAGCAAACCGGTCTCCATGTCCGAATACGCCTTCGCCTGCTTCCCCGCGGGCTTCCTCGCTTCGAGTAACTGGTCCATCACCGGAAACGCCGTGTTAAAGTATTGGCCGTCTTCCTTGCCAACCTCGTGGTTACTGCCGCCCGTCATTCTCAGTTGGATTCGATTGTGCGCGGAATCCGGAACCGCGATCGCCTCGGAAGAGATCGTGACCCGGGGGGCATCCCCAGCCGCCTCCTGGGTGCTCCGCTTCCGTTGATCCGGCGGGGTCATATCCGCAATGAACACGTTGCGCCAGCGAGCGACAGGACCAGGGATTACGTCGCCGATGTAGATCGTCTTGTTCGGGAACTGTTCGGCGAATACCCGAGGCTGTATCTCCGCCGTCATCTGGTCCGCCAGGATCCGGTTGAACACCGCCACCGTCTCTCGAATCGAAAACGGCGTCAGGTACAGCGAACACGCTCCGGTCAACAGCGTTCCCAGCACGGCAAACGTCATTACTGGGCCCAATACTTGCCGCCCCGGAACCCCGGCCGCTCGCATGGCGATGATCTCTCCGTCCGAGGACATCCGGCTTAGCCCAATCAAAACACCAACCAGCAACCCCACGGGAAGCGACATCATCAACGTGAACGGCAGGGCCAACAGAAAGATATAGCCCACCGTTGACGCCGTCGCCGATCCCCGGACTAGCTGCTCGGATAGCAGGCTGATCCGCTGCAGAAAAAGCACGAAACTGAATAGCACCGTACCCAAACCGGCACCCGCCACAATTTCGCGAAATATGGAACGGCTCAACAGACCCATAAAGCCGAACTAGTTGCCGCTTTCAAACGGTGGCGGCGGAACGACGGGTGCGCTCGGGCGCTCTTCCTGAGGCCGATCCATGTCCACCTCGTCGAACAACAACGACGGAGATACGACAGTCGCTCCCGTAACAAATCCACCGGCACCCATCAGCGCCAACGGGTAGGTGTTCACGAGCAAGTCGAACTGATGACTCTCCGTGCTGGCCGCCAAAATGTCCCTTAACCCCCGAACCGCCAACCCGCGGATCCGCATGCCTCGGATCAACTCCTCCCGACCGTCTGGATAAACCTTGTACGTCGCGAGCGGAAGGGCCACCGGCCGGGTACCGCCTCCCGCTTGCAGCATCGAAGCCAACCGCCGAAACTCGCCCAGACTCGCCGAGCTCGGGAAGTCCATCTTCCGGACGATAATCCCGTATGGCTTGTTTCGTTGTTTCAAGGTATCGAGCAGTTTCGCCTTCAATTGCGCCAGCGGTACACTCTCATTCGCTTTCACCATCAGATTACTCATCAGCGCCGAACTAGCGCCGAAAGAACCCGGCAAACGCGCCCGTCCGTTCGAACCCTCAAAACCCCGCACGGGTTGGCGCGTCAGGAAGAAGTTCTTCAGCGTTCCCTTACTCACAATCGGAAGCGCCTGCGGAATCACCCCTTCCATGTCGATCTCGTAGCCACCAAACAGCCTCCGGCCCTGGGCGTCCTTCGCAAACGGATCATCAACGACCTCAAAATACTCCGGCATGATCCGCGAACCCATCCGGCCTTCCAGGTCCGAAGGCGGAAGATTCACCGGCCGTCCTGGCTCCGAGATCGGGGCGCGTAGCGGAGCCAGATTGCCTCCGAACAGTTGCGCCAAAAGTTGACAGGCGGCCTCTTTCTCAAATAGC
>JBBRIO010000541.1:0-3890 GCA_038220855.1 Bryobacterales bacterium
ATCCTCGATCTGCTTGCGGATATCGCGGATTTTGATCACGGCGTCGTTAGCCTGGCTCACCTTATCACGAAGCTGGAGAGCGAGATCGAACTGCTTTTGGAGATCGGAGACGGAACCGCCCATGCGGGGATCCTTCTTGATGACGAAGGGTTGCGAAAGTGTCTCTCCACCCACGGTGAGCTTGACCGTGTAGCTGCCCGGAACCGCCAGGGGGCCGCTGGAAGTACCGGCCCAGTAGATCATGCCGGGGAAGGTGGTGGCATCGGGGTAGCGCATGTCCCACGTAAATCGGTTGATGCCGGCGGCGGCCGGAACCGGTGGCGGCGGGGCGGCGGCGCGGGGGCCGCCCTCATCATCGTCAGCGACAGGACGGGCGGCGGCGGGGGCTTCGACGGTTTTGCTGGAGAACTTCTTGATGAGCTTGCCGGCGGGGTCGAGGAATTCGAGCGTCACCTCGCCCGCGGGCTTGGCTTGGAGCATGAAATTGACGACGACGCCGGTGGGCGGGTTTTGGCCCGCCGCCCCGCCGCCACCGCGACGGTTGGGGCCGGGGCCGGCGTACCGGTAAGCCGGCTTGGGTTCGAATAAGTGGACGGCGGCGGTGCGCACCTTGTCCGTTAGCTGATGCAGGATCGGCAGTTCATCGAAGACCCAAAAAGAGCGGCCCTGGGTGGCGATGACCAGATCGTTTTCACGCTGGTGGAAAGCGAGATCGGTGATGGGCACGATGGGCAGATTGAGCTGGAACTGCTGCCAGTTGTCACCATGGTCGAGCGAAAGGAAGAGGCCGGTTTCGGTGCCGGCGAAGAGGAGGCCGCGACGGTTGGGATCTTCCCGGATGACGCGGGTGAACGCGTTGGCGGGGATGCCGGAGACGATCTTCTTCCAGGTTTTGCCGAAGTCGGTGGTGCGATAGAGGTACGGGCGATGATCGTCGCTTTTGTAAGCGGTGGCGGCGACGTAGGCGGTGGCGGGGTCGTGCGGGGAAGCCTCGATCGAGTTGATCTGGATCCACTCGGGCAGGATGTCTTTACCGGGGGTGACGTTCGTCCAGGTTTTGGCGCCGTCGCGGGTGACATGGACAAGGCCGTCGTCGCTGCCGGCCCAGATGAGGCCTTTCGAGAGGCGGGACTCGTCGATCGTGAAGATGGTGCAGTAGTATTCGACGCTCGTGTTGTCCTGGGTAATCGGGCCGCCGGAGGAGCCTTGTTTCGACTTATCGTTGCGGGTGAGATCGGGGCTGATGGCTTGCCAGGATTGCCCTTCGTTAGTGGAGCGGAAGACCCTGTTGCCGCCGGTGTAGAGGACGCTCGAATCGTGGGGGGAGAAGAGGAGGGGGAAGTTCCATTGGAAGCGGAACTTCATGGCTTCGGCACCGGCGCCCATGGGGTTATCCGGCCAGACGTTGACGGTGCGGACTTGGCCGGAGCGGTGGTCGTAGCGGGTCAGCAGGCCGCCGTAGGAGCCGGCGTAAACGATGTTGGAATCCTTGGGATCGGGGGCGATCCAGCCGCTTTCGCCGCCGCCGACGGGGTGCCAATCGTTCTCGGTAATGGCGCCGGAGTTGCCGCGTGATTTGACTTTGAGGGTGGTGTTGTCCTGTTGGGCGCCGTAGATGCCGTAGGGGAAATCGTTATCGAGGGCGACGCGGTAATACTGGGCGGTGGGCTGGTTCATGATGGAGGACCAGGAGCGGCCACCGTTCGAGGAAACGTTGGCACCGCCATCGTTGCCTTCGATCATGCGGTTTGGATCGTTCGGCGAGATCCAGAGATCGTGGTTATCGCCGTGCGGGGTGGGGATGGCGGTGAAGGTTTTGCCGCCGTCGTCGGAGCGGTGGAAACCGACGTTGAGGACGTAGACGGTGTTGGGTTTGACGGGGTCGGCGAAGATGCGGGAGTAATACCAGGCGCGCTGGCGGAGCATGCGTTGGTCGTTGACGCGGGTCCAGGATTTGCCGGCGTTTTCGGAGCGGAAGACGCCGCCGTCTTCGGCTTCGATGATGGTCCAGAGGCGGTCGGGGTTGGCGGGGGAGACGGCGATGCCGATTTTGCCCTGGACGCCTTTGGAGGGTCCGCCGGGGTTGCGGCCGATTTCGGCCCAGGTTTCACCGGCGTCGGTGGATTTGAAGAGGCCGCTGCCGGGGCCGCCGGACTCCATGCTGTAGGGGGTGCGAATGACTTGCCAAAAGCCGGCGTAGAGGATGTTGGGGTTGGATGGATCGAGGACCAGGTCGACGCAGCCGGCTTTGTCGCCGCGGGTGAAGGATTGCTTCCAGGTTTTGCCGCCGTCGGCGGATTTCAAGACGCCGCGTTCGGGGTTGGGGCCGGACATGTGGCCGAGGGCGCAGACGTAGACGATGTCGGGGTTTTTCGGGTGGATGCGGACGCGGCCGATCTGGCGGGTTTCGGCGAGGCCGGTGTGGGCCCAGGAGCGGCCGCCGTCGAGGGATTTGTAGACGCCATCGCCGTGGGAGGCGTTGCCGCGGATGGGCTGCTCGCCCATGCCGACGTAGAGGATATTGGGGTCCGACTCGGCGACGGCGAGGGCACCGACGGAGCCGGTTTTGAGGAAGTCGTCGGTGAGGGGCGCCCAGGAGGCGCCGCTGTTGGTGGTCTTCCAGACGCCCCCGCCGGTGGCTCCGAAGTAGTAGGTTGCGGGCTGGGTAGCGCTGCCGGCGACGGCGGTGACGCGACCGCCGCGGTAGGGGCCGATGGAACGGTATTTGAGATCTTTGAGGAGTTTGGCGTCGTCAGCGGCGGCGAGAAGGGTAACGGAGGCGAGGAGGAAGAGGATGCGGCGCATGCTGTTACGCAGTTTAGCGCGCGTGGGGGTGATTTTACGGTTAGGATAATAGGGAAATGCCTGCTGTGGTTGCAAGTCATTCCGCCGAACTTCCGCCTGGTCTGCGGCGGGGGCTAACCCGTGAGGATTGCCGGGCGCTTCAGGAGGCGGGGCTGCTGGAGTGGGAGCGGTTTGAGCTGGTCGACGGTTATCTGATTCCGCGGACGAGAAAGTCGCCTTTGCACGCGGTGGCCATCCATCGGCTCCGCGAGTGGATGAGTCGAGTTTTCGGCCCGGACTTGGTCGAACAATCCGTTTCGATCGATTTGAGTCCGACGTTGGATCGGAACAACGAACCGGAGCCGGATCTGACGGTACTGCGGCGGTCTGCGTTGGAGTTTCGGGACTTCAATCCGGGGCCGGAGGATATATCGATGGTCGCTGAGATCTCGGCGACAACCCAGGACTACGACCTGGGCGCGAAGGCCGCGCTCTACGCCCGGGCCGGGATTGCTGAGTATTGGGTGGTGGATTTGCCCGCCCGGCGCATCGCCGTGCATCGGGAGCCGAACGGCGAACGGTACGGCTCGATTGTGGCCTATGCGGCGGACGAAGCGGTTAGTCCGCTGGCGGCGGAGACCGCTTCGATCCGGCTGCAGGATTTGACTTAGTCTTCGCTCTTTTCGCCTTCGAGCAGGCGCATGCCTTCGAAGGCTCCCGGGCCGATGAGACCGGCGCTGGAATAGATGAAGAGTTTGTCGCGGCTATCGGTGATGTCCAAGTTGCGCATGGTGAGTTGGCCAATGCGGTCGAGCGGGCTGAACTCGCCCTTGCCGCTCTCCATGGTCAAGCGTTCGGGCTTGTAGGTGAGATTGGGGCTTTTGGTATCGAGGATGGAGTAGTCGTTGCCGCGGCGGAGTTCGATCGAGACCTCGCCGGTGGCGGCCTTGGCTACCCAACGCTGGAGGGTTTCGCGCAGCATCATGGCTTGGGGATCGAACCAGCGCCCTTCGTAGAGTAGGCGGCCGAGGCGGCGGCCGAGCGTGTGATACTGCTCGAGCGTGCCTTCGTTGTGGATGCCGGAGAGTAGCCGCTCGTAGGCGATG
>JBBRIO010000542.1:0-3879 GCA_038220855.1 Bryobacterales bacterium
GGAAGTGCTGCCGGATTTAACGATTTACCTGGACATCGACTATCGTGCGGGGTTGGCGCGGGCGCGGGCGCGTAACGCCGAGCGCGAGGCGGCGGCGATGGCCGACGAGACCCGAATGGACGAGCAGGCCGAGGAGTTCCATGCGCGGGTGCGGCAAGCCTACCTGGCTCTGGCGGCCGCGGAACCGGGGCGGATCCGGACGATTGACGCGGGGCACAGCGTGGCCGAGGTGGCGGCGGCGATATGGCGCGAAGTGGGGCCGCATGTTTGAAAATTTCCATGGCAATGTGGAGGCGCAGCGAGTGCTGGCCGGGATGATCGCCAGCCAGCGGATGCCGCAGACGATTCTGCTGGCGGGTCCGGAGGGAATTGGGAAGGCGACTTTGGCGCGGCGGTTTGCGGCGGCGATTGTGGGTCACGCCGAGCAAATTGAAAAAGACGACTTGTCGCTGGCGGCGAATCTGGACGTGATTGCGGAGCGGGAGAAGTGGACGGCCGAGAAGCGGAATGAAGATCCGATTCTGTTCAACACTCATGCGGATTTTGTGACTTTCTGCCCCGAGGGGCCGCTGCGACAGCTTTCCATACCCCAGATGCGGGCCTTGAAGGAGCGAGCGCAGTACGGGCCGCTGAAGGGCCCGCGCAAGGTATTCCTGATTGACCAGATCGACCGGGCAAACGAGCAGGCGGCGAATTCACTGCTGAAGACGCTGGAAGAGCCGCCGCCGTATTTGATCATTGTGGCGACAGCGACGAACGCCTACGATTTGCTGCCTACGATTCGGTCGCGTTCGGTGCCGATTTATTTGACGCCGCTATCGAAGCCGGAGATGGCGGCCTTTGCCGCGGAGAAGGGGCTGAAAGACGTGGAGCGGCGGATGGCGTTGGCGGCGGGCTCACCGGGTTTGGCGATGAGCCTGGAGTTAGCGGTATACGACAAACGGAGGGCGCAAATGTTGGCATTGCTGGGCGCGGCGTGCGGGATGCTTCCGTGGGGGGACTGGGCGAAGACGTCGGAGGCGCTGAACGCGAGCCGGTCGGAGAAGCTGGAAAACCACCTGAAGGTTTTGTATCTTCTGCTGGAGGACTTGTTACTGATTCGTTGCGAGGCGCGAAACGCCACTTTGCGAAACTTTGATATTCGGCGGGAACTGGAAGGGCTGGCGCGCGTTATTACATTTGATTGGATCCAAAAAGCTGTACGGAAGACCGACGAGCTAGTGGATTTGTTGCGGCGGAACATTCAAAAGGGAATCGCGCTGGACGCGATGGTTTTGGAACTGCGCGGCAAAGTCCAATTGTGATGCAATAATAATTAACAACTCATGCCCCCTCCGACTCGTAGCGCCCCCCCGACCAAGAAGCCGGTTCCGCCCGATCAGACGAACGCCGAAAACTTCTACTACATGAAGCAGATGCAGGCGAAGACGCCGATGGTGATCGTGATGAAAGACGGCGAAGAACTCCACGGCATTATCGAGTGGTACGACAAAGCCGCTTTGAAGTTCAATCGCGAAGGCGCGCCGAATTTGATGCTGTACAAACACAACATCAAATACATGTACAAAGACGGGGAGTAAGCGACTACTTCGATTTTTGGGCGAGGCGGAGGGCTCGGCGCTCTCCGGCCTCTTCGAAGCGCCGGAGCTCGGCTTCGGTTTGTGGCAGGACGGGGGTGACGGTGATTTTGTGTCCGTCCTTGTCGAGCGCGACGAAGGTGAGGTAGGCGGACGAAGTGTGTCTGACCTCGCGGGTGTGGAGGTCTTCGATGAAGACTTTGACGCCGACCTCCATGGAGGTACGGAAGACTCGATTGACGCTCGATTTGAGGGTGACGAGTTGGCCGATGTGGATGGGATGGAGAAACGTCATCCGGTCGATGGAAGCGGTGACGATGGCGCAGCGCGCATGGCGGGCGGCGGCGAGGGAGGCGGCGAGGTCGACGAGCGCCATAACTTTTCCGCCGAAGAGGGTGCCGAGGACATTGGCGTCGTTGGGAAGAGCGAACTCGCTCATTTCGGAAGCCGATTCGCAGACCGGGCGGCCCGGTTGATCAGGAAGCATACCCACAGGGTACGATGGATGGGATGAGCTCTCGGTTAGAGATTTTGCAGGGGATGCTGGCGCAGGATCCGGCGAACACATTTGCGCGGTACGGTTTGGCGATGGAGTTTGCCAACCAGGGTGATTTCGCCGGGGCGGTGACGCAGTTTGAAGCGCTGGTGGCGGCAAAGCCGGACTATTGCGCGGCTTACTTCCACGGGGGGCAGACGCTCGAAAAGATGGGCAAGCCGGACGAGGCGGGCGACATGTATCGACGGGGGATTGAGGCGGCGGCCAAGGCCGGCGATTCGCACACGCGAAAAGAGTTGGAAGGCGCGTTAGCGATGCTACCGTAACTTTTTCGATCTGGCGAGCGAATGGGGCGTATAAGAGACTATGCACCTCGTAATCGTCGGAAACGGAGTAGCGGGAATCACGGCGGCACTGGCCGTGAGGGCCAAGGACCCGCAGGCGGAGATCACCGTTATCAGCGGAGAGGGAGATTACTTCTTCTCGCGGACGGCTCTGATGTACGCCTTTATGGACCAGCTGCAGCGGCGGGATTTGGAGCCGTATGAACGGCACGTATTCCGAGAGAAGCGGATCACACTGAGACGGGGTTGGGTGACCGATCTCGATGCCGGGGAGCGTCGGCTTACTTTGGCCGATGGTGATTCGGTGCGCTACGACAAGCTGCTGCTGGCAACGGGTTCGCGAGGGCGGACGGCGGGATGGGAGCGGAAGCTGGACGGGGTCGTGAACTTCGTCACGCTGCAGGACCTGGAAGCTTGTGAGCGGTTGACGCCGGGGACGAAGCGGGCGGTGGTGGCGGGTGGGGGACTGATCGGGGTGGAGCTGGTCGAGTGCCTCGTCCACCACCGGGTGGCGACGACGTTTCTCGTGCGTGAGGCGACTTACTGGCCGGCGGCTTTGAGCCCGGAGGAGGGCGAGTTGGTGGCGGCGCACATCCGAGCGCAGGGCGTGGATTTGCGGTTGGGGACGGAGGTGGCGAGCTTGGAGGGGGAGAGTCGCGTCAACGGTATCGTGACGACAGCGGGAGAGAAGATTGGGTGCGAGATGGTGGGGGTGACGATTGGCGTCGAGCCAAATGTGGACTGGCTGCGCGGGGTGAAGACGCCGCCGGATATGGGGCGCGGGGTGAAGACCGATGGCGGGTTTCGCACTTCCCTGCCCCACGTATTTGCGGCCGGGGACGTGGCGGAGGTGAACGGCCGGATTGAGCCGCTGTGGTACGCGGCGAAGCGGCAGGGGACGTCGGTGGCGCGGGCGATTTTAGGCGAGACAGTGGAGTACGGCACGCCGACCTACTACAACAGCGCGAAGTTTTTCCACATGGAATGGACTTGCGCCGGCGAGACGAAGGGGCCGGGTCGGTTCAAGAAATTGGCGGGCCGGAACGCGAGCGTTCGGGTGCTGGAGCGGGACGGATTCGTGACCGGCTTTTCGATGCTGGGGAGCCGCTGGAACCATCGGGTCCTCGTGAAGTGGCTTGAAGAAAAGCGACGGACGGAGGATGTGATGGGGCGACTGAGCGAGGCGCAGTACGACGTGGAATTCGGGAGAGTGGCGCTATGATTCGAGATCGGGTTTACCATGACATGACCAACCGGGGCGTGACCGGGTGGGCGGTGGCGGTGCTGCTGACGGCCTTCTATGTGGTGCTGTATTTCACCGAGACCCTGACGCCATGGGCGCAGAAGGTGGGACTGAGCAGCAAATGGGATCTGTACGGGGTGCTGTATACGCTCGCGATTGTGGGCGGCGGGTTGGCGGTGATCCGGAAGTATGGGCACAACCGTTACCAGGTGCTGCGGA
>JBBRIO010000543.1:0-3862 GCA_038220855.1 Bryobacterales bacterium
TGATCAGGCTTCCGAGGGCTCCGGCTGAATTCTGGTAGAAGGCATAGGTGATGCTTCCGCTGAAATTGCCGGGCTGGTCCACCATCCAAAAGCGGATCGATGAAACATTGGCGCCACTCCCCAGCGTAAAGTCATCGGCACTCCGAAAGATCGTAATGCTCCGGGCGTTGGGACTGTTAAGGTCGGGGGCGCCGTTGTCGAAAAGTAAGGGTGCGGCATTAGCGACCAGAGCCGACGCGACCAATGTTAATAAAATAGTCTTGATCATAAGTTTTTTCTCTAAGGTATTCCTGTAGACAGGACAAGGACTGAATTATCCCGCAACGCCGGCTGTGCGGGCCATCGAAATCGAAGGTATGTTTCGCCTTTTTTAGATGGATCAAAAGGAAGGCACCTGTTTCTGCGAGCAGATCGAAATCGGTAAACTTGAGTGATTGCCGGGGTTGGGTTCTGGTCCAAAGCCTGGCCTCACTACCGTTCGCTCCGCTGAAACACTCGCTTCTCAACGACCGAAGATAACGCTAGAGAAGTGTTCGTCTCCCCGAATTGGCCTAGATGTCCGATCAGCGCGTCCAAACCGGCGACATTGGGGACAGCGGCTTTGATCAGGAAGGTTGAGCGCCCGGAAACGTGGTGGCATTCTAAGATCCAGGGAAGCTGAAGAACCGTTTTGTGGACCTTTGAATAATCCGCCCGCTTTACGCTCAGGTCAAGGAATTACGATCATTTGCAAACCCAATCCCTCGGGACGGACGGCTGCATGAAAACCACCGATTAGGCCCGTGTCCTCCAGACGGCGCAGACGTTCGGCGGCTGCGGGCGGGGAAAGGCTGGCCCTGCGTCCGAGCTCGGCAAACGAAATCCGGGCATCGCCCTGAACCGCTTCTAGAATCATCCAATCTGCGTCGTCCAAGGAGCATTGGTAGCTTCCTAATTTTATGGGTTTCAACATGTTGTCTGCTGGTTGGGGATTTAAGGCCCAACTCCGTCTCTCTGGTACTGGCGCAAAAATTGTGCGTAGTCGATCATCCGCCGTGAATTACTTTTTGGATACTCCCCGTTTTGCCGTTGCGGGCTCGGGTTCCGCTCGATTTACCTTGTTCCGACGAACGCGCGGATCGAACTGGGGGCGGATTCGATTTCGATTACGACGTCGAGACCGGCGGGGTGGCGGTTGCGGCAGGAAACCTTGCCTCCACAGGCTTCGATGCAACACTTGAGGATGGCCAGACGTAATCCGGCACCGCCGATGCCCGGGGTCCGCTCGGCGTCGGAACGGTAGAACGGGCTGAAGATCTTTCCTTGATCGGCTTCCGGTAGGCCCGGGCCACAGTCGCTCACCGTAAGGCGGTTTCCCGAGGCCGTGACGCGGGTCGGGCCGGCCGCGGCGGCATAACGGATCGCGTTCCGCACTGGGTTGGCCAAGGCCCGGGAGAGGTACTCATCATCGGCGAAGACTCGAGCGCCCGCATCGACCTGCATTGCGACGTCGGCTCCGGCGGCGTTTTCCTGGGCGATCACGCGGGCAACCAGTTCCGTGAGATCTAACGATACTAAGACCGGTTTGCGGACAGCGCCTTTCGTGAAAGAAAGTAGGTCTCCGACTAGGGCGGACATGCGCGCGACATCGGTTCCGTGCCTGGCGACGGCGTTCGCATTGCTTGGGTCGGTGGTTTGGCCCAGGATGCCGACGCTGAGTTGGATCCTCGACAAGGGGGTACATAACTCGTGGGCCACGTCGGCCAGAAAGCGCTGCCGGCCGTGGACCAATTGGGAAAACTGCTCGGCCATGGGCCGGACCGAACCGGCGAGGTCGGCGAGTTCGCCGGTGCCGCGGACCGGAAGTTGGACGTCGAAGCGCCCTTCGGCGATTTCGGCGGAGGCCAATTGGACGGCGTGGATGGAGCGGGTGAGGCACCGGAGGAAGGGAACCCAACAGAGCGCCGTGACTAAGAACGCCAGCGAGAGTCCGGCTAGGCAGGGTCGCCAATCGAAGAAGAAGGGGACGGTGAGCAGCCAGGGCGAGATGACCGTCAGGGTGTGGCGCACCGGCGGAGACCCTGGTTCCAGGACGAGCGGAAAGTGATAGCCGATCCAGTAGCGATTCGGTTCGGTTTCTCTGACAACGAAGATGGGCGGCCCGGGGCGATCGCGACGGTCGCGACGGCGGCGGATCTCCCGTTTGCCTTGCGCCGATGGGCCGAGACCGGGTCCGGCGACGAGAAGGCCGATGTCCTCATAAACGGCCAGGGTAAGCCCGCTCGATTGCTGGAGACGGGCGAGTTCGCGGACGCGTTCTCGGGCGGGGGCGCAGAGAAACGACTCGAGGCCGGTCCTGGACTGCTGCAGGAAGAAGAGCAAGGCGAGCAGACCGAGGAGCGCTAGATTCGGCATGAGCGCCAAGCCGATTTGGGCAGCGAGCCGGTAGCGCATAAGTTGCCTTCGCCGTCCCGAAACCGATAGGCGAGGCTGCGCACGGTTTCGATGCAACCGGGGGCCTGTTCATGGCCTAATTTGCGGCGGAGGGAGGAGATGTGGACGTCGACGGAGCGCATGGAGACGTCGGGACCCCGCTGAGAGGCTTCCTGGAGCAACTGGTCGCGGCTTCATACGCGGCCTTCAGCGCGCATCAGGGCCAGGAGCAGGTCGAATTCTACGGCGGTGAGGTCGATTCTTACGCCGTCGCGTTTGGCGATGCGTTGTGGGGGATCGACGGTGATGCCGACCGCATTGAGGGCTCCCGCGCGGAGGGCGGGGGCGGCGCGGCGCATGAGCGCGTTGAGGCGAGAGAGGAGTTCGCGGTGCGAAAAGGTTTTGGGGACATACTCGTCGGCACCGAGGGCGAGCGGGTGACGATGAACGGGGCGGAGGCGCAGGCGATTGCGGCGACGAGCAACCAGATCAACGCGATTGTTCCGGACCGGGTGGCGGGGCTGGCGACGGCTGCGGCGGGGGCACCGGCGGCTCGGGGTTCGGTCCTTCTGTTCTACGCAACCGGCCATGGGCTATTGACGGCGTCGCAACAGCTCACTCTGCCGGTGGAGGTTCGGCTGGGGGGGCAGGGGTGCGCGATCCTTTACGCCGGATTGGTACCTGGATTGCCGACGGGGAGCGCGGTGCCGCTTGAGCTGCGGATAGGTGACGGGGTGAGCCAGCCGGGGATTACGGTAATGATTGAGTGAAGGGCCGCACGGGCCCTTGGCTAGTTGGCTCAGCGAAAGCCGGAGCCTGCGGGGGCGTTGCAGCCGCCAGCGGCGAAACAGGAGAGTTCGCGGTCAGCGTGAGGGGCGCCGCAGGCCGGGCAGGGAAGCGGGACCTCGGCGTCGGCCATGCGGCGGAGGCGTTCGAAACGGAGGTCGCATTGCGGGCAGCGGTACTCGTAGATGGGCATCCCTTCTATAATAAAGGGCTATGAAGCTTAGAATCCATGGAAATGCTCTACGGTTGCGAGTGAAGCAGGGGGAGGTGGCGGCGCTGGCGGCGGGCGTCGCTGTCGAAGACCGGTGTGCATTGCCCGGGTTGAACTTAGTGTATCGGCTAGTGCCGGGGGCGTTGGCGTTTGGGGTGACGTTTGAGGGAGGCGTGGTGGCGGTGGCCGTGACCGACGCGGTGATTGCGGAATGGGCGGGATCGGGAGAGGTCGGGTTTGGCGGGGTGGCGGGGGCGGTGGACGTGCTGGTGGAAAAAGACTGGCAGTGCCTGGACTCGAAAGACCCGAAAGATAACGAAGATACGTTTCCGCATCCGGCGCCGGTTTGTTGATGATTCTCGCCATCGGGTTACAGAAGAAGTTTGGGACGTTTACGGCGGTGGACGGGGTGGACCTGACGGTGGAGCCGGGGACGATTCATGGGTTTTTGGG
>JBBRIO010000544.1:0-3862 GCA_038220855.1 Bryobacterales bacterium
CAAGAATGAAGGCAAGGGTGCGGCCATTCGAACAGCGCTCGGCTACGCTACCGGCGATTTTGTCCTGGTGCAGGACGCGGACCTGGAATATGACCCGAGCGAGTACGGCGTTCTTCTAAAGCCGCTGTTGGAAGGTCGAGCGGATGCGGTGTTTGGTTCCCGTTATATGGCGGGCGAGCAGCGGCGGATTCTGCGCTTTTGGCACTCGATGATCAATCACACGATTACGCTCGTGTGCAACATGTTCTCAGATCTCCATTGCACGGATATCGAAACTTGCTATAAAGTTTTCCGGACGGACCTTTTGAAGAGTATTCCGATTCGGTCGGATCGTTTTGGTTTCGAACCTGAAATCACGATGAAGACCTCCAAACGTAAATTGCGCGTTTACGAGGTTCCGATTAGCTACCACGGGCGTACGTTTGAGGAAGGCAAGAAGATTGGTTGGAAAGACGGGGTTAAGGCTCTTGGGGTGATCCTGTACTTTTGGCTGGTTGACGACTTGTACGCCGAGAATTATGGCCGTCAGCATCTCAATAATCTGACCGGGACCCCGCAGTATATTGCTTGGGCGACGTCGCTGATTCGCCCGCATCTCGGAGATCGGATTGTCGAGCTGGGGGCCGGGATCGGCGATTTTTCGGGACGGCTGATGGGCCGCAAGATCGACTACTTTGCGTGCGAGAACGAAGCGGTTTATCTGCATGCGCTCCGCAATCGATTTCTCAAAACGCCCAGCGTCCAAGTGATGGAGTTAGACCCGGCGAAGGCTAGCGACTTCGGGCAGTTACCGGAAGGTTTGGATACCGCCCTGGCGGTCAATGTTCTTGAATCGATGGCCGATCCGTCGGCCTTTCTGGCGCAATTAGTGAAAAAGCTGGCGCCGGGTGGACAGATCGTTTTGCTGGTGCCGCACGGTCCTGGGCTTTTCGGTTCGCTGGATCGGGAACTCGGTTATTTGCGGCGATTCAGTCGAGCCGATATCACGAAGCTGTTCGCGACGGCTGGGCTGACGACGGAGTCCTCGCAGACGTTTAATCGGCTGGGCACATTGGCGTGGTGGACGAATTCCCGGATGTTGGGTAGTCGGCGGATTTCGCGAATCACGTTGAAGCTGTTTGACAAGACGGTTTGGCTGTGGAGATTGATCGATCGCTTGATTCCGTTACCGGGGTTGACGATGGTTGCCGTAGGGCGTAAGCCGGGGGCGAAAGAAAAGTAATGCGGGCGTTGCTGCTCGACTACGCAGAGCGGCGGATCCGAGTGGCAGATGAGGTGGCGGAGCCACCTGAGGGCGAAGTGTATCTTCGGGTGCTGGAATGCGGGACCTGCGGCACGGATCGGGATTTGGCGGCCTTTGCGTTTGGCGCGCCGCCGGAGGGGGAATCGGCCTTAATTTTGGGTCACGAGGCGGTGGCGGTTGTCGAACGAACTACTGTCGAACGGTCTGCCGTTGACTGGCTGAAGCCCGGGGATTATGTCGTGCCATCGGTACGCCGGGCCTGTCCGGGGAATTGTGCATCGTGTGCGCGAGGACGAAGGGACTTTTGCGTGACCGGCGAGTACCGGGAGCGCGGGATTCTGGGATTGCATGGTTATTGCGCCACATGGGCGGTAGACCGGGCGGAAGATCTCTTCCCCATTTCGGCTAGTTTGGTGGGCGTTGCTGTTTTGGTGGAGCCGATGAGCGTCGTCGAAAAAGCTTACACGATGGCGTTGCGGTTGCATTTAGGAGAACCGCGATCCGTGGTTATTTTGGGGGCCGGCGCGGTAGGGATTTTGGCGGCTTGGGCCGGGCTGCGGCGAGGGTGGCAGGTCACGGTGGTTTCGCAGGAGCCAGAGGACGGATTTCGGGCTGGTTTGCTGCGAACGGCGGGGGCATCGTATCGGAACGGGCTACCCGGGATGGTGGCCGATGTGGTGATCGAGGCTTGCGGCTCGGCTGCCCTGGCGAGCGCGGCGATCGGGTGCTTGAAGCCACTGGGAGTGATGATCGTGTTGGGAGCACGGAACGAGATGGTCGCCCTGCCGTTTCTCGATTTGATCGTGGGGAATCGAATTGTGGCGGGTAGCGTGAACGCCGGACCGGAGGACTTTGGTCAAGCGATTCAGACGTTGGCGGCGACCGAGCGGAGCTGGCTTGAGGCGATGATCGAGCGTCGGCCCCTCGCCCAGGCAGCCGCCTCGCTCACCGCAAAGTCGGGCGAGGCAATCAAGGTGGTGCACTGCTTACACTAGGAGGCTTACACTAGGAGATTGATGAGTTATCCATTTCGGCAGGCGATCTGTAACGAAGTTTTCCAAGGCTGGGATTTTGCCGAGCAATGCCGGACGATCAAGCGTCTCGGCTATGCCGGCATTGAAATCGCGCACTTTACATTGGCCGACGATCCGGCTTCGATTTCTCCGGCCCGGCGACGGGAACTGGTTGATATCATGGCGAGCGAGGGGTTGGAGTTTGTGGGGCTGCATTGGCTGATGGTGGCTCCGAAGGGGCTGCATGTGACGACGCCCGATATGGCTTTGCGGGCGCGGAGTTGGCTGCATATCGCCACTTTGATCGACCTTTGCGGCGATCTGGGCGGCGGCAGAATGATTTTTGGTTCGCCAGCGCAAAGGAAGTCGGTCGGAGGTTCGGACAAGGCAACCTCGACGGCCCACTACGTCGAAGGCTTGCGGCGGGCGGCCGGTCAGGCGGCGTCGCGCGGGGTCACTCTGCTGATGGAACCGCTTCCGCCGCACGATACCGATGTTTTGAACACGCTCGAGGAGGCATCCGATTACGTGGCTTCGATTTCGAATCCCGCGGTTCAAACGATGTATGACTCCCACAACGCGGTCAAAGAGGTGGAAGCCCACGAAGTTCTGGTCGACCGCTACTTCGACATCATTCGCCATATCCATGTGAATGAAATGGATGGCAAGCACCCGGGGACGGGTGATTGGGACTTCAAGCCGGTTTTGCGGACCCTGGCCAGGCGCGATTATCAGGGGTGGATCTCGATGGAGGCATTCGATTTCAGCGCCGGAGCCGAGAAGATTGCAAACGATTCGATACGTTACTTAGAGGCGGAGATTAGCAAACTATGAGACCGAAATTCGTAGTCACCGGCGGTGCCGGCTTCATTGGCTCGTCGATTGTACGGACTTTGTTGGCCGAGGGTGCCGAACGAGTCGCGGTAGTCGACAACCTGGCCAGCGGCAAACTGGCGAATTTGGAAGAGGTACAGGATCGGGTAGAAGCGCATGTATCTGACATCCGCGACTACGAAGAGATGAAGGCGATCTTTGCGGGAGCGGAGATCGTCTGGCATTTAGCGGCGATTCCTTCCGTTCCTCGTTCGATCGCCGATCCGGTGCCTTCGCACGATGTAAACATCAACGGGACGTTTGCGGTGTTGCGGGCCGCGAAGGACGCCGGGGTCAAGCGGGTCGTCTATGCGGCGTCGAGTTCGGCCTATGGGGACACGGAAGTGTTGCCGAAGGTCGAATCGATGACGCCGCACCCGAAATCGCCCTATGCTTTGCAAAAGTTGGTGGGTGAGCATTACTGTTCGCTGTTCCACGAAAATTTCGGGCTGGAGACCGTCGCGATCCGTTTTTTCAATGTTTACGGGCCCCGGCAGGATCCGTCGAGCCCTTATTCAGGCGTTCTCTCGTTATTTATGAAGCATTTGTTGGCGAACACGTCGCCCACGTTGTTTGGCGATGGCGAGCAGAGCCGCGACTTTACGTATGTTCAGGACGTGGCTGAACTCTGCGTGAAGGCCTCGCGGGCTCAAGGCGTAAGCGGCCAGTGTTACAACGGCGGAAACGGCGGACGGTTTACGTTGAACCTGCTCTGGGCGATGTTGCAGGAGAT
>JBBRIO010000545.1:0-3856 GCA_038220855.1 Bryobacterales bacterium
GGGCGACGATGTTCTCAGTGGGGGAGGCGGCGCGGATGTTGCTGGCCCCTTGTCCGCCCGAGCCGATGGCGGCGAAGTTGAGCTTTTCGTTGGGGGACTTGTAGCCCATCGATTTGAGGGACGGGGTGCTGCCGAAGCCCCCGGTGGGTACCGCGCCGGCTAAGAGGGTGCCGTAGAAAAAGTGCCGACGATTGAATGCCATTTCGATCTCCTTGGGGTCGTTAGTGATTATACGGGTTTACGGGCATCTCGTTCGACTCGGCTAAACTGGAGGGAGCTTCATTATGCTGGTTTCGATCATTACGCCTGTTTTTAATATGTCGGGGACGCTGCGGCGGGCTCATGAATCCGTGCTGCGGCAGACGGGCCGGTGGGAACAGATTCTGATTGACGATGGCAGCACGGACTCGACGCCTCAAGTGATGGCGGAGTTGGGCCGGGATCCGCGCGTGGTGTGCGTTCGGACGGAGAACCGCGGGACGGGGGCGGCCCACAATACGGGGCTGGACCTTGCTTCGGGCGACTTTGTCGCGTTCTTGGATGCTGATGACGAGTACCTGCCGAACCATTTGAGTTCTCATTTGGCGGCGGTGGCCGAACATCCGGAAGTGGATATTTTTTGGGGTGGTTTGGAAGTGGTGGCCGATTCTCCCGACGACTTGCTCGCGCCGGACGTGGAAGCCGGCTTCGGCTTTCTTTCCGTCCACGACTGCGTGACGCAGGGGACCTTGTTTGTTCGCCGTCGAGTTTTTGAAACGTTTCGGTTCGAGGAAAATCGCGCGGTTTGCTGGCACGATTATGACTTCGTGCGGCGGGCGGAGAGCCGGTTTCGGGTGATGCGATTACACGAGCCGACCTATCGCTACTACCGGAACACGGCGGCAAGCACGGTCGATCGGCAGAAGGCGACGTGGCCGATTGAAGACCCCGCCGGCCGGGTTCCCGTATACTAAAAAAGAGTTTTTTGAGGAGTTCATGGCCGTACTGATTGATGCAATTACCGTCAAGCGCAGAACGTTGTTCGAGCTTGAAAACACCCCGTTCGCTTGTCTCGAAGCCGAGGTGAGCACGCCCACCGCCCGCGGCGGCCAGACGCTGGTGCGCCTGAAGATGCGGAACCTTTTGACGAGCGCCGTCTTTGAAAAAACGTTCAAAGCCGGGGACAAGTTCAAAGAGCCGGATCTGCAACGGATTCCGGCGTCATACCTTTATTCTGACGGCGAAGGGTCGCATTTCATGGACCAGGAGACGTTCGAGACGTTAACGCTGGCTGAAGCGATGGTGGGTACCGCGCTTGACTTCCTGATCGGCGGAACGATCATTGAGTTGCATAAGTTCAATGGCAATCCGATCGGGTTGGAGTTGCCGCAGTTTGTCGAGCTCGAAGTGACTTACTCCGAGCCCGGGGTCCGGGGCGACACTTCGAGCGGGAGCGTGACCAAATTGGCCAAGCTCGAAACCGGAATGGAAATTCGCGTTCCCCTGTTTATCAAAGAAGGCGAGAAGGTGAAGGTTTCGACCGAGAACCGCGGCTTTTCCGGCCGCGCTTAGAACTGGACTCGGATGGACATTTGCACGAGGCGCGCCTCGCGGGCGGCGGTGAATTGGCCGAACTGGCCGTTCACCTGGGTCCCGGCGGCGTCGAAACGGGCGGTGGAATCGAAGGCGCTGAACTGGGTGTGGTTCAGCGCGTTGTAGAGCTCGCTGCGGAACTGGAATTTGAAGCGCTCCCCAATGGGGAAGTTTTTGAAGATGGCGACATCCCAGTTGTTGACGCCGGGGCCACGCAGGAGCGTTTTCGAGAGCGTTCCCAGCGTCCCCAGGGACGGCAGGCGGAAGGCTTCGGTGCGGAAATTGCGAGCGAAGGTTCTCTCGCTGGCGGGGAGAATGGGGTCGCTGACGACCAGGATGCGCGGGGCGACGCTGGGCGTTCCACTCAGGTCGACGGGGACGAGTTGGGAGTAACCGACACCGAGGGGCGCACCACTCTGGAGCGTGAAGATGCCGGAGATTTGCCAGTCGTTGATCGCGACGCGGAGAGGGGCGAAGCTCCATTTGTGTTTGGGGAGGTCCCAGAGCCAGTTGACCTTCAGGACCTGGGTCCGGTCGAAGCCGGCGAGGCCATAATTCCAGGCGCGGAAAGGGGCGACCGTATTGACTCCGCCGAACTCGCCGTCGTTGTAGTCGAGGGCCTTAGACCAGGTATAGGAGACGCCGAATTCGAGGGTCTTGCTGAAGCGGCGTTGGCCGGTGACTTGTAAGGAGTGGTAATTCGACGTGCCGGCGTTTTCATTGAAGCCGATGGCGTTGTAGCCAATGCCGGGGCGGAGGAAGGCGTCGGGGAGGGGAACGCGAGGGTTGGTCGGGTCCGCGTTGGCGGGGGCGAAGCGAGCGCCGAGCGCGACGTCCTGGAGGCTGCGCTGCCAGGCGAGATTGCGGCCGAGGGAGCCGACATAGCCGACGTCGACCACGGTGCTGTATCCGATGTTGCGTTGGACTGAGAGGCTCATGTTCATGACGCGAGAGGCTTTCATGTTGCGCTCCCAACCGGTGACCGAGGGCGGCGAAGTGAAGCCCTGGGCAGAGCGGAAGGTGGACATGGTGCCGAACTGAACGACGGGGGTTTCGACGAGCGGGTAAGAGAAGATGGCGGCCGAGTTAACCCCGAGAATTCGATTCGTGAACATGCCGAAGCCGCCGCGGATGGCGGTTTTGCCATCGCCGAACGGGTCGTAGGCGAAGCCGAGGCGGGGGGCCGGCACGATGGGCGGAGGGCTGACCAGGGCGCGGGGGTAGTTCTGGTCTTTCGAAGTGATCACCATGCCGTTGGTGGGGTTGCCGGTGCCGGGAGCGATGAAGCCGATTAGCGCGGGCGAGTACGTGGCTCCGGTGACGGGGTGGACGCCTTGGCGAACGCCGTTAACGATGCCGGGGCGGATCAGTTGGACGCGCTGCGCCGGATCGTAGAGAGCGGGCGAGAAGCCCGCCAGTTGATTGTTGAAGTTCCAGAACGGTTCGAACCAATTGAACCGGACGCCGAGGTCGAGCGTGAGTTTCCGGGTGACTTTCCACGTATCCTGGACGAACCAATCGACGCCGCGGGAGTATATGCGCGAGATGGGATGGGCGGTGGCTTCGGTGTAGGTATTGAAGACGCCCTGCGCGGCGTTGCCATACGGATGGCCGGTGTTGAAGGGGTTGTTGACGTTGACGCCGAAATCGAAAAGGCCAGTGAAGTTGGTGGCCCAGGGGCCATCGCGTTGGCGAAGGCGTTCGACGAAGATGCCGGCCTTGATGACGTGGGGGCCCCAGTTTTTGGAGATGGTGTCGCTGAAATTGAATACGTTGCGGGCTCCGTTGAAGGGGAAGCGGCCGTCGTAGTTCAGGCTGGATGCGCCGACGAGTCCGCCGAAGGTCATGGCGGGGAGCAGGTCGAGGGGGTTGTTGCCGGGGTTGAGAGAGCCGGCGGTGAAGCCGTAGGTCTTGCGCTGGATAGCCTTGAGCGCTTCGTCGGAGATCTCGGGCGGGTCAAAGGTGTAGGCATAGCCGGCCATGGCCTCGTTGATGAGGGTGGGCGAAAAGATGTGGCGGTGGCGGATGGAAGCGTTGCCGCGTTTGGTGTTGATGGTGGTTCGGAGCACCGGGAACTGGGCGGTCATCTGGGCCCCGTTAAAGGTGCTGTCTTTGGCGGTCTGGGGTGAGAGGGTGACCGACAGGCTGTCGTTGGACGAGATGTTGTAATCAAACTTGAAGGTGTAGAGGGCGAAGGGGTTTTCGCCGGACCAGCGATTCACGTAGTTGTAGGCGCGGCGGGAGACATTGACGTCGAGGAAGTTCGGCAGGGGGAAGAAGCTGC
>JBBRIO010000546.1:0-3851 GCA_038220855.1 Bryobacterales bacterium
GTGATGGAGTTCCATGGTGTGAACGATACGTATGCCGAAAGCGGATTGCCGGAAGAGGTGCTCGTGAAATATAAAATGACGGGCGCGGATGTGGCCGTGACGGCGCGGCGGGCGTTCGGACGGAAGAAGTAACGTTGGAGCCTCCAGTCATTGAACGGATGTTAGGGCTGCTCGCGGAGCGAGAGGCCGAACAGGCGAAAGTGGCTCGGATGCTTCACGATGACGCAGGCCAGGTGTTGAGCGCGATCGGCTTGCACCTGGATGTGTTGCGCAGCGACTTGACGGCGGAGCAGAGCGGTCAGGTGGTCGAGATACAGAAGCTGCTGGAACAGGTGATTAGCCGGATTCGGGCGGCGAGTCAGGCGCTGCATGCGAACGTGGTGGAGCGGGCCGGTTTGGGCTTTGCGCTGGAGCAGTTAGTGGGGCGGGCGCGGGACAAGGCGGTGGGGTTAACGATTCGGTTGCAGGTGACTCCGGGCGAGCGGTGGCCGAACGAACCGGCTCATGCGGCGTATCGGATCGTCGAGGCGTTGCTGGAAAATGCGCTGAACCATGCGATGGCACAGCGGATTGAAGTTCGCATGCAGTCTGGGGTGGTGGAGGTTCGAGACGACGGGCGGGGCTTTGACCTGGAGCAACGGACGAAGGGACTGGGCCTTTTGCAATGCCGGTATTTGGCAAAGTGCGCTAAGTTGGGAATGTCGATCCAGAGTACCGCTGGGCAAGGTACAATCGTGAAACTAACTCTCCATGGCGTTTAGCGTACTGCTGGTTGATGACCATAAAATCATGCGCGACGGTATCAAGGCGATCTTGCGCCAAAACCCCGATTTTACGGTGGCGGGAGAGACCGATAATGGGACCGATGCGGTGCAGATGGCTAAGCAGCTGCGGCCGGATATTGTCCTGATGGACATTGGTTTGCAGGGTTTGAACGGGATTGAAGCGACGACCGAAATTCTGCGCCATTGCCCGGAAATTCGGGTGATCATTCTTTCGATGTACGACGATGAACATTCGGTGGTCAGCGCGATTCGCAGCGGGGCGCGGGCGTTTGTGTTGAAGAAGGCATCGGATAGCGACCTGGTGGACGCGTTGCGGACGGTGGGCAAGGGCGGTTCGTATTTGAGCCCGCAAGTTTCTGATCGGCTGTTGAACAGGATCCAGCGGGGCGATTTGGAATCGAAGCCATTGCCGGCCGTGTTGGAGGGGTTGTCGCCGCGCGAGTTGCAGGTGCTTCGGATGGTGGCGGAAGGGAAAACGAGCAAGGACATTGCGGTGATGCTGGATCTGGGATTGCAGACCGTCCGCAGTTATCGAAAGACGATGATGAAGAAATTGAACGTGAACAACGTTGCGAGTTTGACGCAGTTGGCGCTGTCGGCTGGCATTACGCAATTCAGCGGATCGGAAGGGAAACCGACCGATGATTGAGACTTCGTGGGGCCTGTTGGCGGTTCGGGACGCGCATGTGCATTTCTTTTCGCACCGTTTTTTTGCGCTTTTGACGGGCGCGGAGCCGACGCTGGCGACCGCGAAGCTAGGGTGGGAAGCGCCACCGGAGGAGCCTGAGCAGTTGGCTGAGCGTTGGGTGGACGAGATGGATCGGCACGGGGTGGACACGGCGGCATTGATTGCGAGTTTGCCCGGTGACGAGGACTCAGTGGCGCGCGCGTTGCGGCACCGGCCGGGCAAATTTTACGGGTACTTTCTGGTCAATCCGTTGTCGGCGGATACGCTGGAGCGGACGGCGAAAGCGCTGGATTTAGGATTGCGAACGGTATGTTTGTTTCCGGCTATGCATCGGTACTCGGTGGCGGACGAGCGGTTGACGCCGTTCTGGGAGATGCTGGCCGCCCGGCCGGGGACGAACGTATTTATTCATTGCGGGGTGCTGAGCGTCGGGGTTCGGAAGAAGCTGGGATTGCCTTCGTTGTTTGATATGCGATTTTCGAATCCGATCGATGTGCATGGCGTCGCGTCGCGGTTTCTGGGGCTTCGATTTGTGATTCCGCATTTTGGGGCGGGGTTCTTCCGGGAAGCGTTGATGGTAGCGGACCACTGTCCGAACGTTTATCTGGACACGTCGAGCTCGAATAACTGGACGAAATACGACGAGGGCGAGCTGGACCTGGAGAAGGTGTTTCGACGCGCGCTGGAAGTTGCTGGGGCTAAGCGTTTGTTGTTTGGAACGGACTCGTCATTTTTCCCGCGGGGCTGGGTGCAAAGTGTGTTTGCGCAGCAGAGCGCGGTGCTGGATCGGATCGGCATTTCGCGCCCAGACGCGGCGGCTATTTTTGGGGACAACTTGGCTGGGCTGAACTCTTAGAGATCGAGTTGGGTGCCGAGTTCTACGACTTGGCGCGGGGGGAGTCCGAAGAACCGATCGGCGGCGACGGCGTTCTTTTGCAGGAATGAGAAGAGCGACTCGGCGAGGGCTCCCATGTGCCCCTTGGAGGAGGCGATGAGATTGTCGCGGCCGAGGTAGTAGGTGACCTGGGCGTCCGGGAATGGGATATCGGCTTCGGCAACAGCGGCGCGGAGAATGGGCATGACGTTGGGATCCTCCATAAAGCCGAAAGAGACGATGACGCGATAGAAGCCGCGGTCGAGTTTCATGGTGGAGTAGCGATCGACGTCGGCCACGGTGGGCTGACCGGCAGTGCGGATTGTAAGCAGGACGACGGTTTCGTGGAGGGAATGGCTTCGTTCGACGTGACGAATGAGGGGAAGCGGGAGACCATCCTGACTGGAGGAGAGGAAGACAGCGGTGCCGGGGACGCGGGCGGCGAGGTTGGAGTCGACACAGGCTTGGGCAGCGTTGGAGGAGCGAAAGCGGCGGGTATTGTGGTACCAGAGGAGGGTGCGTCCGCGGTTCCAGATGATCATGATGGTCAGGACGAGAGCGCCGAGGATAACCGGGATGTATCCGCCATCCATGAACTTGCCCAGGTTAGCGGCGAGGAAGGGGATATCGAAGGACAGGAACAAGATGAGGACCGCGACGGCCCGACTGGCGGGCCAAGCCCAGGCGCGGCGAATGACGAGGAAGAACAAGATAGAGGTCAGGAGCATGGTGCCGGCGACGGCGATGCCATAGGCGGCGGCGAGACGAGGAGACTCGCGGAAGAAAAGGACAAGCAGTACCGAGCCAAGGCCGATGAAGAAGTTGATGATCGGGATGTAAATTTGGCCTTCGACATCGTGAGCGGTGTGGAGGACGCGGACGCGGGGGAAGTAGCCGAGCAGCATGGCTGAGCGGGTGAGGGAGAAGGCACCGGAGATGAGGGCTTGGGAGGCGATGATGGCGGCGAGGCTGGAGAGTACGACGAGGGCGAGGGTGGCGGGTCCGGCGGGGACGAGGGAAAAGAAGGGATTGGCGATGGCGCGAGGCTCGCGGAGGACGTGAGCGCCCTGGCCGAAGTAGCAGAGCACGAGCGCGGGCAGGACTAGAGCGAGCCAGGCGAGACGGATGGGCCTAACGCCGAAGTGACCCATGTCGGCATAAAGAGCCTCTCCGCCGGTGACGGCGAGAACGACGGAAGCGAGAATGTGCATGCCGGGCCAGCCGTGATGGGCGAAGTAGCCCCAAGCGTATTGGGGGGAAAGCGCCCAGAGAATCTCGGGATTGAAGCTGAGGTGATAGGCGCCAAGGCTTCCAATTGTGAAAAACCAAACGACCATGATGGGTCCGAAGAGCTTGCCGACGGCCCCGGTTCCCTGGCTTTGAATGGCAAACAGGGCGATCAGAATGGCACAACTGTGGGGTACGACCACTGGGGCGGCTGCGGGGAAGGCGATGGCGAGCCCTTCTGATCGCCCTGTTTGCCATTCAAAGCCAGGGAACCGGG